>JABJCS010000537.1 GCA_018665505.1 Alphaproteobacteria bacterium | reverse complement strand
GCAAAGCTAGATGAATGGGAGCGCTTTTATAACTTCCATAGACCACACGGGGCCTTCAACGGAAAAACACCTTACGAAGCACTCAGGGAAAAACTATAATCAATCCACAAATCGTTCCACGAGTAACTGCAGCTTACACATCTGCAACGAGCCGTTCCGCATCGTCTGCAATATCCAGTGTTAGCTCTATAGCTTTGTCTTCCAAATCTCGCTTGAAGGAGGCTACGCATTCTCTGAAGAGAACTCCTAAATCCACACCGTCATTGTTGAGTTTGCGATGCCCCGCCTCAATCGCCGAAATATCCAGTACGTCATTCACCAATTCCAAAATCATCTTCCCGCTGCTGAAGATATTTTCGGCGTATTCCTGAGTTCGCTCTTTCCGCAAAGCGCTGAAGTTTGGCGACATCAATATTTCGCTAAATCCGATTGTCGCATTTAGGGGCGTTCGAAATTCATGACTCATCGTGGCAATAAATTCGGATTTTGCTTTGTTCGCCCCTTCGGCTGCTGCCAACGCTAGCGACAGCGCTTCTTTCACTTGAATTTGCTCCGTTTGGTCAATGCTTACGGAGCCAATTCTCGTAATATTATTGTTCTGATCATAAATCGGAAATTTTGTGATTTCGATTGTATGTAGATCGCCGTTAACGAAAACTCTCGTTACCTCTCGCTTTGATGGCTTGCCGGTTGCCAGAACCTCCGTCTCCTGTGCGTTCATGAGGCGGGCGTCTTTGGGCGACTGAAAATCTTCGACCTGCTCGGAACGTCGACCGACCATCACATCGGCATCATTTCCGTACCATGTTTGGTAAGTTCGGTTGGATCTCTCCACGACGTGATTTGCGTCTTTAATCAACAGCGCAAGCGGCACGTTTTCAAATATCGATTGAAGCAAGGTTTCGCTTTCTCTTAGCGCCTCCTCCGCTTGGATTCGCTCGATTGCGATACCGGCCAAAGTAGCCTGCACCTCGATCAGATGTAATTCTTCCTCCGTTGGGCTACGCACCTCGTCATAGTACATGGCGAAGGTTCCGAGCGTCTCTCGACTTCTCGATCGTATGGGGTGAGACCAACAGGCATAAAATCCCACCTCGTGTGCCAGATCTCGAAAGGCTTCCCAATAAGGGTGCTTGAACACGTCATCGACGACGACACGCTCTCCGGTAAACGCCGCCGTCCCGCACGACCACATGCCAATCCCTATTTCAAGGCCGTCTATAGCTTCATTGTAAAAATCCGGGAGTGACGGCGCAGCGAAGTGGCGGACACAATTGTTCTCTTTATCGAGCAATAAAACACTGCACCGCATTGCCGGATCGATTGCTTCCGTATCACGGCAAAGAATTTCCAATGTCTTGGAAATATCGCTGCCATCCACGATGTGCCCGAGTACATTGGCACGGGATTTAAAAAAATTGGCCTGATTGTCCATGATCAAACCGACACGTCCCCCCAATAAACCCTAACGCCTCTGCGATTATAGACATGCACTTTGATCGATGGAAGGAATTCGCCTTCGCGGGCATCCGAAGAGCGTTACGATCGTGCCACATACCCGCTACGGATCGTCGCGTGCCGGACGCTGCATCAGATTTATACATCTGCTTTGCCACCCAATAGCGGACATTTGATCTGATAGAGAAAAGAGGAAGTTCGGCACAGAATTGACCCATGATGCGTTCAAGTTCGCATCAAACGTTCCAAAGGCGACGGTTCCGGCGGGAGGGAAATAGATTGCGGTAAGGAGATTTTTACCTGCGTTCCCTTATTCTCGGTGCTGAAAATTTCGACCTTCCCACCGAGTTCTTTGACAACTCGGTTCACAACGGTCAAGCCTTGCCCGGTCCCGACATCACCGTGCGGCGAGACCGTCGTGAGATGTGAGCTCGTCACCTCGTTAATCTGATCCAGCGTCATCCCAACCCCAGAGTCGCGAACCACCATAATAAATGTCCCATCGTCCGGTTGGGTATCGGCTTGTATGCTGATATTTCCACCTTTAGGCGTGAACTTCACTGCATTCGAAACAAGGTTGGATATTGCGCGAAACAATTCTTGTGGGTCGGCCTCAAGATCAGGGAACTTGTCATTCAATTGGCAATCCAATTTTATGCCGCGTGATTGTGCTTGCGCCTGAAACATCTCACGCACCTCGGTAACCAAGGCTTTGGCGTCCACCTTCTTATCCACGACCGCCTTTTCGCTGTTGGCTTGTTTCGGCCCGTATTGCGTAAGCAGGGAATCGCATAACCCATGAAGGCGCTTGGACGCGTTATCTATCGTATCGATGTAACCGGCATAGGCGGCATTGCCTATCGGTCCATGGATTTCACCCTTTAATAACGCGATGTAACCCATTACCGCGGTCAACGGGTTCTTGATATCATGAACGATCTCTGAAATCGCGCTCTGGTAGCGGCCTTCAATTGCCGCTTCGCGATTAATCGCGTTAACGAGTGCTTCTTCCGCTTCGGCCAACGCTTTCTTATCAGTTGAACTCTTATCTCGCATTCAATCGATCCAGATACGGTGACGTGTAAGGGTATTATACACTCATTAATACAAGATTTGAGCGGTTTTCGTTTATATCCGTATCCGGGCAGTCATGGCTGCGCGTTGCCAAGGGGCCACATTCGGGCAGTTTTCGCCGAAATTAGCCTCCACGCATGCCTTCCGCTAATATGCTGGCTGTTTGGGTGTTCCCATGGAGCGCCGACTTCTCGCCATCTCAATAGCTGATTTGGTCAACACACACGCTGGATAAATTGCTTCATGCAATCACGCACGCCGATCTATTACACCCGGTGCCCCGTCCCGACGGCATCCGGCATTGCCTTTCAGACCGGCATGTTCACCGACGCGTTCGAGGATTCGGACTATGTGGTGCCCAACATCACCGAGCTGGGCCCCGACCATCAGGATGTTCACTACACGCACTCGATCGACATGTTCATCCGCGAGGGAGGTGTGGCGCCGCCGGTATGGGCGCGCGCGAACGGCGTCGACTCCGTGGCTATCGGCATCACCTTCATGGAGGAATTCCAGGGCGTCTTCGTGCGCGCCGACGATCCGGTGAAGAGTGTCGCCGATCTTGCCGGTCGCCGTTTGGCCTTGCCGGTGTGGCCGCGGCTTGTGTTCAATTTCTGGCGATTTGCGGCGCTGAAGGGTCTGACCTCCGCGCTTAAGGTTCACGATGTGCCGGTCGATGCCGTGGAATTTGTCGATATTGTCGAAGGCTGGGACCCGAGCGAGCGGCGAAACGTCGGCCTTCAAGAATTGAGCGAGCCCGCCCGTTGCGAGTATCGAGGCCAACTCGAGGCTCTCCTCTCCGGAGAGGTCGACGCAATTTTCGGTAAGGGCCCGGAAGCCGGGCTGCTTCAGCGCGAGGCGGAAGGCCGCATCCGCCTGCTGTACGACGTGAGGTCGGCCCCGGGCATGGCCGAGCGCGTCAACAACTCGACGCCGCGCCTCCTGACCACCTCCCGCCATGTCGTTGAGAATCATTTCGATGCGGTCGTTTGCTATCTTCGGACGGCCATTCGTGCGGCGAACTGGGTGCAAGATAATCCGGTAGAGGCGCGTGACTTAATCGCGCGGGAGTGCAGCATCGACGCCGACAAAATCGAAACATATCTGGAGCCGGATTACCGCGATAAATTTCTGCCCCAGCTCGATGGCGATTTGGTGGAAGCGCTCGAGGTTGTGAAGTCGTTTCTCCATGAGCATCGATTTATCGATCAGGATTTCCCAGTGGAAGACTGGATCGAGCCCGGACCGCTTACGCAAGCCTATCAACTTGAAGGCCTGACGGCCTCTCCTTCTCACTAACGGAAAGATATCATGACAGATTCCGATCAGGGCGAAGAAGTCCGCTCCCTCCATGACGCCTACGCGGCCGGTGACTCAAAAGTCACCTCCGTCGTCTACGACAACTGGTCGAAGGAATACGAAGCACACATGCGCGGCGTCGGCTATACCCATCCGGTCATGACCGCGGCCATGTTTTCGCGCCACCAGCCGGCCGGCGACGCGCCGGTGCTCGACGCTGGTGCCGGCACCGGCATCCTCGGCGAAATCCTACCCGCGCTGGGTTATCCCAATATCGATGGTTTCGATGCATCGGCCGGCATGTTGGCTCTTGCCGCCAAGAAAGATTTATACCGAGATCTTAAATTCGGCCTGCTTGGCGAGCGGCTTGACTATGAAGACAACAGCTACGCCGGTGCCACCGCTTCGGGCGTCTATACCGAAGGCCATGCACCGCTCAGCAGCCTGGAAGAATTAACCCGCGTCGTGCAACCGGGCGGCTACATTGTGTTCTCCGTCGCCCGCATCTATCTCGGCGAACAGATCGAGGCCCAGGCCAAGCAATTGGCAGACGCCGGAAAATGGCGCCATGCGGGCACATCGGGCCGCTACGATTCGACGCCGCTCGACGACAAAGAGATCATGGCGCAGATCTATGCGTTCGAGGTGTTGTGAGGCGCCAGTGATCATCGAGTGGGCGGAAAGAGTGAGAAGGAAGATTCCATGAGCAAAACAGGCCACACACTGCTACCGACCTCCCTCGTCGGATCCTACGCGCAACCCGACTGGCTGATTGACCGAGAAAAACTCGCCGGACGGTTCCCACCGCGCACGCGCGCGCGCGAACTATGGCGGGTCGCTCCGGAATTCCTCGCGCAGGCGCAAGATGACGCGACGCTGGTCGCAATCCGCGAGCAGGAGGAGGCGGGCCTCGATATCGTGACCGATGGCGAGATCCGACGCGAAAGCTACTCGAACCGTTTTGCCACTGCGCTCGACGGTGTCGATATCGACAATCCGGGAACCGCCCTTGACCGCAGCGGACATCCAAACCCGGTGCCGCGTATCGTCGGCAAGATTCACCGCAAGCATGCGGTGGAAGTCGAAGACGTAAAGTTTCTGCGGGCGCATACAGACCGGCGGATCAAGATGACCGTGCCGGGCCCGTTTACCATGACGCAGCAGGCACAGAATGAGTTCTACGACAATGAGGCAGATCTAGCGCTCGACTACGCCGCAGCGGTGAATGCGGAGGTCAAAAGCCTGTTCGAGGCGGGTGCGGATGTCGTTCAACTGGACGAGCCCTACATGCAGGCCCGTCCGGAAAAAGCACGCGAATACGGCCTACAGGCACTGAACCGGGCACTCGAAGGCGTCGAGGGCGAAACGGCGGTGCATATCTGTTTCGGCTACGCCGCGATTATCCACGCGCGGCCCGAAGGTTATTCTTTTCTGCCGGAACTGGCCGGTTGTACTACGCACAGTATTTCGATCGAAACCGCGCAGTCGGAACTCGATTGTGTGGTCTTGGAAGAATTGCCGGAAAAGAAGATCATTCTCGGCGTGCTCGACCTCTCGACACACGAGGTGGAGTCAGCTGAGACCGTTGCAGAGCGCATTCGTCGCGCACTTCCTCATTGCGCGGCGGAGCGCATCATCATCGCTCCTGACTGCGGCCTGAAATACATGCCGCGAGCCTCCGCGCTCAGCAAGATCAAGGCGATGGTCGCAGGCGCGGCGATTGTCCGTGACGAAATACGCTAACAGGAAAGAAGCGAAGGACCGCTCTGAACACCAGAGGGTTTACGAGTACGACGCCGATACCTCGGCCGGCATAGGCTGGCCGTCTTCGTCGAATTCACCGACACGATAAGTGCCTTCCGGATTGCCGTTTCCATTGTACTTGAAGAACGCGACATGAGAGGTGGGGACGCCGTAGCTACGGGTGACGGGGCGTCCCTCCTCATCCTCTTGGTTTTGCCACATACGCAGCCAGTCGAGGACTTCCGCGCCGCGATCCAATGCGTCGGCCGAATGTGCTTCCTCAAGTTCGTCGACCGACATCCAGCGATGTTGGCCCGCTGCGTCATTTGATACGTCGAGCGCCGGTGCCGCGGTTTGCAGGCGATGGCCGTATACCCGGCATCTCCATTCTCCCGTATCGTCGTCGTCCGGTTGCTCGGCGAGGTCGACCAGCCAGCTGAGCCACGGCAACTGCAATCCGAGATGTTCGCGCGCTTCCGCGACCACGGAACCCATAACATTGCAAACATCCAGAATGCCCGCGGTTGGGTCTTCCGCGGCGGCGAATTTCGGAAGCCCCCATCCGTCGGTGCCGTTTCCGATGACGAGCACTTTCTCTTCGCTGTCTTCAATCAACAATCGCGCTTCGTCGATGCCGCCTACCGCCCCGTCGCGCAGCGCGGCATATTGACCATCGCCCCGATGGTAGGGGATGAGGTGTTTGGCGTCGTCCGGCAGGAACTCGTGCACGGCGGATGGGTAGATTGTCGGGCCGCAGGCGGGTGGCGATGATTTTGCGTGGAACTTCATATAGAGCCCGCAGCGGTTGGAGTTGCCGTAGTTGGGGCGCGCCTCATGCCACAGAAATCCGTCCATCAAGACGACATCGCCCTTCTTCAAGGATGGATCTATCAGCTCGATTTTATGCGCCTCGGGAACTTGGGCGGCGTCCACCTGATGCACGCGACCGTCCGACGGCAATAGGGCGGATTTACGATGCGAACCGGGTGATACCGCGAGCGGGCCTGCGGTTTCCGTGTAGTCGATGAAGGGGATCACCGCGAACATCCACTTGACGTAGGAGCCGACGCTTCGCCAAGGCTTGTAGTCGTAATGGGCGCCGCTGCCTTTAACGAACGGCTTGTCGCTCAAACCCGCTCCTGGTGGGCGCATAATGGACCAATATTGCGCCAATGTGGCGGGCTCACCGAAGAGCTCTTGGATCGCCGCCATGATGGCAGGGTGCGCGAGGCTCACTTCCGCGATGTCCGGGTGTTCTTCCAAAACCCGCGGGCCCATTGAATGGATACCCGGCAATGGATATGCCGACCCCTCCTTATAGGTGTCATAATCGCCGCGGTTAAAGGCTGCGCGGATTGGCCCTGCGAGACGGTCCACTTCCGCCTCCGTCAGGACGCCCCGCAGGACGTAATAACCGTTCTTTTCGAATTCATCCTTCATAGCTTGACCTTCCACATCTGGGGACGAGCGGCACTAGCATACTTCTCAAAATACGGCCCAGGAGTTGAATCTCAAGGTGCCGCTTGGACCTAGCCTTCCCCAGAGAACCGAACTCAATTCCTGAGCCGAAGACCGTGCCACCGTCGCGCGGGCATCGCCAATTCTCATGTCTCGAAAACTGTAGTTTGTCGTAACCGCTCGCCGGTCAAATCAGCAATGACCGTTGGTTACTCGCGAGCTTGCGCTTCGTTATACTTGTGGTAACAATTCCCATATTAGGCTGATTTTCTGCGCGTCGGATTCTTCTGGCTGAGCATGAGGTGTCGACGAAATCTAACGTCGACGTGGCTGAAAGCGCCTAAATTGCGTCTTCGGTACTGTTGATTGGTCTGGTGCCACGTCAACGAGCCAGACTTTAGGAAGATAGACGGAAAGTCAGGTTATAGGGTTGTCGTTGTTTCATATAACGCTCCCGGCAGAAGAGAGGGAAAACGAAATGAGAATTGGAATTTGTGGTGCCGGAGTGGGCGGACTTTCTGCGGCGATAGGTTTGTTGTCATTAGGCTACGAAGTGGATGTATTCGAAAAGGCGCCCGACATCAGAACGACAGGTACCGGCTTCAATCTTTGGCCAAATGCCGGGCGGGCAATTTATGGCCTGGGTCTTCGCCAGCAATACGACGAAATTGCGCTTAAACTTGATAGCTACATTGAGCTTGATCCTGAAGGGAAGCAGCTATTTTCGACTGATACGAGCAATTGGCCAGAGAAATATGGTGCCCCCGCGGTCGGACTCTTTCGGCCAAAACTAGCCCAGATGTTAGGCGACGCTGTAGGTCTAGAGAAGATCAAATTCAGCCACGACGTGGTTTCGGTGGAAAATGCAGATGACAAGGCGATTTGCCGTTTTAGCAATGGCGAAACCTATGAAGCCGATGTCATCATCGGCGCTGATGGCATCAATTCCAATGTCCGTGAGCAATTGATTGGCGGCGTAACTTTCCGCCCCAACGATCTCTATGCATATCGCTTCCGTTCCGTTATTGACCTAAATGACGTCGATGTGGATCCCGCCGCCCAAACCGGATTTTACGCGGCAGGGGGCTGGTTGTCCTTTATCCCAATTGGCAAGGGAAAGGCGTATTGGTTTGGATCGGTATCTGGCGCTAACACCTTTGAAGAGTTCTTCGAATTTTTCAGCAGTTGGACAAAAACACCCATTCCACAAACACTCAGCAATACGCCGAAAGACTTACTTGTACAAAGCCCGCTACTCGATGTTGAGGGAGTTCTTTATAAGTGGACACACGGGCGTGTTACTCTTATTGGCGATTCGGCGCATCCAATGATGCCGGATATGGCTCAAGGGGCGAGTCAGACGTTTGTTGATGCGCTGGCTCTACGAGACGAATTCGCTAAAACCCAAAATGTTGATCAAGCTCTGCGTGAATACGAGGCAGGCCGTCGTCCGGTTGCTAACGCGGTCGTAAAATGTTCGCAAAAAGGGCTCTTCCTCGGTCGGCATAATGTAGATCCCATTGCAATACGCTATGAGAATGAGATTGAGCCTTTAGCTGCGTGATATCAAACTGGTGACGGCACGAAACGCAACTCAGGCGGAGACTGTATAGCGCAGTTCACCGCAAGGCTTGAGGCACGGGCCTTTTCCTTTGACTCAAGCTCCGCTTGCGCCAATCGCAAAGGGATATGATCGCGTTTTCTAATGCACAGGAACGATAAATGTCTCACGAAACAAAAAAATACACAGACAGCAATTGGCGTTGGAAGACAGCCTCTCCATTTTCTCAAGCTATAGAAATTGGAGATCAGGTTTTCATTAGCGGACAACAAGCGTTGACCCATGATGGCGAACTTGTTGCGCCTGGGGATATAAGTTCGCAAACGCGATGCGTGTTCGAAAATATGAAAGCCACACTTGCGAGTGCTGGGTTAGAATTAAGCGATCTTGTGCGTCTAAATACTTACTATGTGTTTGACGGAGCAGATGAAGAT
Organism: Alphaproteobacteria bacterium; assembly: GCA_018665505.1. Next base: position 3,176 of record JABJCS010000537.1, on the reverse strand, counting down.
GCAACTGAATATTGGGAGAAAATGACCAAGGTTCGCCTTGAGTATTTTCCCAATCCGGGTCCAGCGGCGACTGCGGTTCGAATTAAGGGAATGCCATATCACGGGCAACTCATTCAAATTGAAGGAATCGCCCTGCAGGGTGAATCTAGATCTAACCGCAAACGTATTATGCCCAAGGGCAGCTGGGATTGGAGTATTCCAGTGCCGCTTTCGCAAGGTTGGGAGGTCGGCGGTCGAGTTTTTGTTGGAGGCCAAATTTCTTCCGACAAAAACGGTGATTCCGTCCACGTTGGTAATTTAAGCGCACAAACCCGCGCAATTTACGATTTCATCGGCAATGTTTTGAAAGATGGTGGCGCATCATTCGAAGATGTTGGGCATGTCAAAATATGTGTGAAATATGACAGCACAGAGTCTGATGGAACGTCATTCTTGGACAGAATTTTAGATGTAACCAAGGAATACTTTGGATCCAGTGGCCCCGCTGTGACCTGTTTTGGCGTTGATCTGCTTTATCCTGGCCTTGATCTCGAAATCGATGCCATGGCTTTTAAGGGCACCCACGAGCGCGCATCAATTGGAACCGCGCTGACAAAGGTTCATGATGGTTATTTTACGGACGGTATCAACGCGCTGGGTGAAATTTGGATTGGTGGACAAGTCGCACAAGGACTTGACGGCGAGGTCATGGCACCAGGCGATATAGGGGAACAGTCAAGGATCGTATTTGGGCGCCTCAAAGACGCCTTGGCGCCATCGGGTGCAACACTTGATGATGTTGTGAAGCTAAATTTGTTCTTCGCGTCCGAGGGCAATGACGTCAGTGAAGAACTCCATGCAGCCATGGCCGTTTGGGCAGAAATGGCCCCTCATTCCAGCCCGGCCATGACACCGGTAAGGGCCTATGAATTGTCCCAACCGGGGCTGCTTATTCAGGCCGACTGCATCGCCATGAAGTCAAACTAGCATCGCCTAGAAATCCAGACATTCAACCGAGGACGTTTTAATGATCAAAAATCCAGTTCCATGGCCAAACGATGCCAAAGTAGCCTGCGCCATCACATTTGATATCGACACAGATAGTATCCTCCACCTTGAGCATGGCGAAAGAGCGCCGGATATGATGGCGACAATGTCTTGGCTTAAATATGATGTGGTCGCCATTCCGAGAATTCTGGATATGTACCAACGCTATGACATTAAACAGACATTCTTTTACCCGGCGTGGTGCATGGAGCGATACCCCCATCTGGTTGAAATGATTTTGGAAGGTGGGCACGAGATAGCGGCGCACGGGTATCTGCATGAGAACCCTAACAAGTTGAAGCCGGAAGAAGAACTCTATTGGTTTGATCGCCAAATTGACGTCATCAAAAAAATGACCGGCAAAAACCCGAGAGGGTGGCGTGCGCCGCTCTATAATTATTCTAAAAGCTCTACCGATTTCTTGATTGATAAAGGAATAATTTATGACGCCAGTCTGATGGGGGATGACATCCCCTATGTTCTACAAACGGACAAAGGTCAGATTATTGAGCTTCCAACACAATGGGCGATGGATGACTGGCCACATTTCACCCACGCACCTGATATGCACTACATGATGCCGATCAAATCACCGGATGAAGCCATGAATGTCTTTATGTCTGAATTCGAAGCGATGCGTCAGCATCAGGGGTTGTGGATTACCGTTTGGCATCCCTTCGTATCCGGACGTCTGGCACGGTGCGAACGCATAGGCGAGATGATCGAGTATATGCAAAACACTGGTGACGTCTGGTTTGCAACAATGGAAGAAATCGCAAAGCACGTCCAAAAATGCATAGACGATGGCTCTTGGACACCGCGCGTTGACAAACTGCCCTATTACGATGCGCCTATTCCCGAACTTCAAGATGGAACGCTCGCCTAGAGGCTCCCCGGCGCCACTAAGGCGTCAGCGGAACATCAGTTCCTTGTATCCCCCGGCGGCGACCTGCTCCGTCTGCTCGCGGTAGCGTATGGCGCCGCCGTAATATCCCAGTACGCGGATGGTCTGACGTCCGGGGACATTGACGTTCACGCCCGTCTGCCAGCTCGGTATTTGGCCCGCGAGGCGGCCCTCGTTGACGTCCTTGACTTGAGCCAGCCACTTTTCCGCCTCTTCCGGGCGAGCCTCGACACGGCTGTAGCCGTTCTCCCGCATGTGGCGGATGATACCAATGTTAAAGTCGACGATCTTCTCGATGTGGCGCGGAATATTGCCGCGCGAGGTGTGCGGTCCCAGCACCATCAGCAAATTCGGAAAGCCATCATTGATGACGCCGAGAAAGGTCTTCGGCAGGTCGTCCTTCCAGTCATCCCGGAGGCGCCGGCCGCCAGGCCCGCGGATGTCGATATTGTCGTAGCCGCCGGTCACCCCGTCGAAGCCGGTGGCGTAGACCAGGATGTCGAGCTCGTGCTCCTCCGCTGTCGTTCGGACACCCTCGGCGGTGATACGCTCGATCGGTGTTTCAAGCGTGTCGACAAGCTGGACGTTCGAGCGGTTATAGGCCTCGAAATAGCCGCTCTCCAGCGGCAGGCGGCGGAGGCCGAAGCCGTGGTTCTTCGGTATCAGTTTTTCGGCAATCTTCGGGTCGTTGACCCGCTCACGAATCTTGCGGGTCATGAACTCGGTCGCGAGCGCATTGGCGCGCTCGTCCGTCAGGATGTCCCCGTAATTGCCGATCCAAATACCGAATCCGGGTTCGGAATACAGCTTCTCCCAGAAAGCCTCCCGCTCTTCCGGCGTGGCGTCGAGCGCGCTGCGCGGGTCCGGGGTGTGGATGAAACAACCGGCCGTCTCCCAACAGCGCGCATAAATTTCGTCGTAGCGGGCTTTGATGTCGGCCTGCTCTTCTGGCGTGATCTTCGAGTTATGCAGCGGTGCCGCCCAGTTGGGATGGCGCTGGAATACGGTCAGATGGTCGGCCGTCTTGGCGATCTCCGGGATCGCCTGGATCGCGGTCGCACCCGTGCCGATGACACCCACCCGCTTGCCCTCGAACGACACTGGCTCGTGCGGCCAACGGGCGGTGTGGAAGGCTTGGCCCCGGAAGTCGTCGCGGCCCGGAATGTTGGGGAGCGTCGGCCCGGAGAGCACACCAAGACAGGAAATGACGAGCGTTGCGCGCACCTGGCTTCCATCTTCGAAGGTG
>JABJCS010000536.1 GCA_018665505.1 Alphaproteobacteria bacterium | reverse complement strand
GGTTCGAGCCAACGCGGAAACACCGATTGATGCGCAGACCGCGCGTGACTTCGGTGCCGAGGGAATCGGCTTGTGTCGGACGGAGCATATGTTCTTTGACCCTGCGCGGATCGTGGCCGTGCGCCGCATGATCCTGGCCGAGGATGTTGCCGGCCGACGGGATGCGCTGGATGAGTTGCTTCCCTATCAGCGCCAGGACTTCGTAGAATTGTTCCAGATCATGGGCGGGTTGCCGGTCACGATTAGGCTTCTCGATCCGCCACTGCACGAATTTTTGCCAAAATCGGATGAGGAAATCGCCGAAGTTGCCAAATTGGCGGGGCGCGACCCAAAGGCGATGACCGACCGAGCGGTTCAGCTACATGAGGCCAATCCGATGTTGGGACATCGCGGTTGCCGGTTGGGGATCACCTATCCCGAAATCTACGAAATGCAGGCCCGGGCGATTTTTGAAGCCGCGCTCATCGTGCTTCGCGAGGATGGTGCAAAAATCTTGCCAGAAATCATGATCCCGCTGGCGGCGACCAAGCGTGAGATCGATATTCTCAAAGACAAAATTGATCAGGTTGCGGGAACCGTTTTCGAGGCGTCAGGTCATCGGGTCGAGTATCAAGTAGGAACAATGATTGAGCTGCCACGGGCGGCTTTGCGAGCTGGAGAGCTGGCAGAATCTGCCGAGTTTTTCAGTTTCGGCACCAATGATTTGACGCAAACGACTTTCGGAATTAGCCGCGATGATGCTGCGGGGTTCCTGTCCGAGTATGAGCGGCAGGGTATTGTTGATATCGATCCTTTTGTTTCGATCGATGTGGACGGTGTCGGGGAGCTTGTTTCGATCGCGGTAGAACGTGGTCGCGGGACCAATGCCGATATCAAACTGGGCATCTGTGGTGAGCATGGTGGTGACCCGGCTTCGATCCGGTTCTGTGAATCTGTTGGTCTCGACTATGTATCCTGCTCACCTTACCGGGTGCCGATTGCCCGTTTGGCAGCTGCTCAAGCTGCGGTTGAGGCGAAGTAGAGCTACGTGACATCTTGCCGCTTAATGTGGCGTTCGACCTATGTGGAATAGATAAAGCCGCGCCCGAAAGGGCGCGGCTTTTTTCGTACTGATTTCAGGTGTTGGTTATTCTGCAGCGACCACGTCACCGGTAAAGCCGGCAGGCTGTTCGTCGCGTTTGGTAAATAATTTGCCGAAGAAAGCGCCAACAGCCTTGCCTCGCTCGTGCTCGGCCAGACGCAGGATCTCCAGATCAGATAGTTCGTTGAATTTGGTCGTCATCGGTATCACTCCTACGCTCGGGTTCAATTCGTATGAAACCGATATAGGTCAGTAATAGTTTACCTTCAATGGTTTATATGTGCAAATTTTGCATATTAATTATCCAAATTAACACCAATATATAATAATTAATGTCTATTTAGTCCATATTGGAACGTATTGATTCCGGAGAAAGCAGCTGAATTTTGGTGTTTCCAACGCGAAGTGCTGAACCGGTCTCGTCCAGAGCATCGATCCGGACCGATGCCAGAAAGCAATCCCCGTTGGTCGACCGGACTTCGCCGACCACCTTGTCGCCGGACAAAACGTCGTCTCCGGATTTGGCGCTATTGCCGTCCGCCTGGAAGGCCAACAAACTGCGTTTCACCAGCCCGCGATACTTGGTTCGCGCGGTGAGTTCCTGGCCCATATAGCAACCCTTCTCCCAATCGATCCCATTGAGAAGATCGATATTTGACTCAAGCAGAATGGATTTCTCGATGTCGAGATCTCGCGATCCGTCTGGCACCTGCAGAGATATTCGGAGTTGGTCATAGGCATCGAAGTTCGTTTCCGTTGCCGCTAGGCCGGTCAGAAAGTTTTGCAAGCTCTCAAGGGGCCCGACAAGGCGGACGCCCAGAGGTGCGCTCCGTGGGTCGACCATTGCCGTGATATCCCCAATTGGTGTGGTGGCACCGGGGTTCGGGTTTAGGGAAAGCAGGTCAGCTGCGCCGACGCCAAACAGGGCGAACACGGCGAGATCGGGACGTGGCTCGAAACTGATATCAGCTCGAAGCTTGAATCGGGACAGGCGCGCAACAAGGTCCTCAGATCTTCCAGGCTCGGCATCGAATAGTAGGTGGCTATCCCTCGCGGCGATGATGAAGTCGTGCAGGTACTTTCCCTGCGGTGTCAGCAAGGTTCCATAGACCGAACGATCCACGGTGACTTTTTCAACGTCCTGAGAGATCAATCCCTGCAGGAACGAGCGTTGGTCTGATCCGGAAATGTCCACAAGGTCGCGAGCGAGACGGGTGAATGTAACGGGCATGGTAGCCTCTTTTGGATGCGTTCTGTATTCGAGCGATCATGCGCACCTTGTGAACCGAAGGCCATTACATGGGATGAAATTGCAATTCAGGCAAGCGCAGTGGAAACCATCATTTGTCGCATCGTACACCAGACGCGTATAAGCCTGCGGGTCATGCGTATTCTATTTGTTGGGCCCAGCCGAATCGGTGACACGGTTCTCGCTTCAGGCCTGTTGAATCATCTTGTCGCCCAGTATCCGGAGGCGCGTATTACCGTGGCCTGCGGCGTGGCTGCGGCGCCGCTGTTTGAGGCTGTCCCGGGCCTTGAGCAACTGATTGCGATGGAGAAGCGGCCGCGTGCCGGCCATTGGTGGCGACTTTGGAAACAGGTTGCCGGACGCCGATGGTCGATGGTGGTGGATCTGCGGCGTTCAGTAATTCCGTGGGTTGTCGTTACGCGCCAGCGTGCAATAGCTCCGCCATCTTCACAGAATGTGGAACACGCTGTGGTTTCGTTTGCGCGGACTCTTGGGCTGAGCAATGCGCCGCCGTCGCCTCATATATGGTCCAGTTCGTCACATCTCGATGCTGCAGCTGCGCTTGTTCCTGAAGGATCTCCGGTCCTGGCCATCGGCCCGACCGCCAATTGGGTTGGAAAGACCTGGCATGCGGAAAGATTCCTCGACGTGATACGGCGCATTACCGCGCAGATGTCCGGCGAAGAGAATGCCTTTATGCCGGGCGCGCGAATTGCGGTATTTGGGGCTGCCAACGAACGCGAGATAGCACAGCCGATTATTGATGCCCTTCCAGGAGACCGTTGTATCGATCTGGTCGGTCGGGTTGATCTTCCGACGGCGGCGGCTTGCTTGCGACGTTGTGCTTTCT
>JABJCS010000535.1 GCA_018665505.1 Alphaproteobacteria bacterium | reverse complement strand
GAAGTTGGATGCATCGTCTTTCGAGAGAACCATGCCGGTATTTGCGCGGCGATGAAATCCGGATTCGCCTTTATCCACGATCTAGCGAAGCCGGAGATCGAGTATATCGTCGACCCGGAGCCAGAACTCGACGCCAACCGTATGAATGATGGCAAGTGCGATCGGAGCGGCCGGTTTTGGTGCGGCTCCATGGATGCGGGTCTAACGGAAGCGACCGCGAGCCTCTATCGCTTCGACCCGGATCTCAGCTGTCACAAGATGGACACTGATATTATCTGCTCCAATGGTATTGCCTGGAGCCCCGATAATTCGGTTATGTACTTCTCGGACACGCGCAAGGAATCATTGTACGCGTATGACTACGATATCGAGACCGGCGGCATCGCTAATCGACGAGTGATTGTTGATACATCCGACAAACCTTTCCGCATCGATGGCGCGACGGTTGATTCGGAAGGCAACTACTGGTGCGCGATGGTGCATGACTGGGCCATCGGGAAATACGATCCGAACGGCACACTGCTGGAACGCGTGGAGCTACCTGTACGTCAGCCGACCATGTGTACGTTCGGTGGCTCTGATCTGGACGTTCTCTATGTTGTCTCGGCGACTCGATTTTTGGAACCCGGCGAAGCGGAAAAGCAACCGCTGGCCGGTGCACTCTTCGCGATCACGGGGATAGGTGTAACGGGCATCGTGGAACCGTATTTCGCGGGGTAGGCGACCATGGATAAAGTCGATCCCACCCGCCTCGATCTCTGCGCGACTTTTCGCGACAATCCATTCGGGCCGCATGGGCCAGAGCTGCAGAAACTCATCAAGCTGTTGCGGTGGGAGCGGATTGAGAGCCGCTATATTCTCGTGCAGCCGAAGCGGAATGACTCGTGGTACCTGGCCCATACAACGGGGCCGAAGACGCATCCGCTTGAGCTTTTTCGAGATCAAGGGTTTTCGGATCTGAGGTCCGCCTATTGGGCCCTGTTCAAGGCACGGTGGGAGGCGAATACTGGCGCTCGGTTGATCCTGGACGGCCTCGATGATCCAGTGATCCCGCGCCCCGGTGAAGGCGAGTTGACGACATCAGCCGCCGATCGGCCAATTCTGTCCTATAGCGACTCGTTCAGTGTGAGGGGCGGAGAGCGCATCGAGTTCAAGGTCAGTGCGGAAGGCGACATGGCCTATCACGCAGAAATCGTGCGCCTGCGCTGTGGTGACGGAACACTGGAGGGCCCCGCATTCCAGGAAATTCCCGTCGAGACATCGGTCAACGGCGATTATCCGGCGCGCCATCAATCAATCGATGCGGGCTCCTACGTCGAAATCGGACAAGCGGAAGCTTTTGGTTTGGAAAGTTTTACTTTCCAAGCCCGAATTTGGCCGACGACCCCTGGCAAGGGGCCGCAAGCACTCCTTGCGAATTGGGATGACGCGACGACGAAGGGCTTCGCGCTCGCCATTGACGATGAGGGCGGCTTATCGCTCTACATGGGCAACGGGAAGGACCTGTTCATTCTGGGAACCGGAGTCCCGCTGCTGGAGCGGCAATGGTATCTCGTGGCGGCGAGTTTCGATGCTGAGACGCGACAAGTCTGGGTCGGGCAACGGCCTTTCACTCAATTGCCTTATGACGACACGACTGCAAGCGGGCAGTCCGGTGTCGATCTGACACCAATAGCAGGGCCAGGTTTTCGAATTGCTGCTTGGCACGGCATGGATGGTGATCGACAAGCGCCGACCGGCCATTTCAACGGTAAGATCGATGCGCCGGAGATCGCGCGCCGGGCGCTATCGGATGGTGAGCGCGATGTGTTGATGGAACATGCGACTGCCGCCAACCTTTCCGACGCCCATGTGGGGCGCTGGGATTTTTCGCGAGAGATGTCGGGGACGCGCGTTGTCGACGTCTCCGGCAACGATCATAACGGCGAGACGGTTAACCTTCCGACCCGTGCGATGAAGGGTTGGAACTGGGACGGCAGCGAATTCAACTGGACCCGTAAACCGGAACATTACGGCGCCATTCATTTCCATGATGATGATCTCTACGATTGCGGCTGGGAGACGGATTTCGCCCTCGACGTGCCACTCGAATTGGAGAGCGGCATCTATTGCGCCAAGTTGACCCGTGATGCGCATGAAGATTATTGCCCCTTTGTCGTGAGCCCGCCGGTCGGTCAAGCACGCGCGCCATTGGCGTTGCTCCTGCCGACGGCGAGTTATTGGGCTTATGCGGATCGACATAGCGAAATTGAATGGCGGGAACGCGAGAACGTCACCGGTTACTGGGCGGCAGTCGATCCCTCGGCGCTTTATCTCCACGAACATCCGGAGCTCGGTTGCTCCCTCTACGACGAGCATTCGGATGGATCGGGCGTCTGCTATTCCTCGCGGCTGCGGCCCATCCTCAACATGCAGCCAAAGGAAAAGCTCTGGCAGTTCGCCGCCGATACGCACATCACGGACTGGTTGGAGGCCAAGGGTATTGCTTACGATGTGATTACCGAGGATGACTTGGATATCCACGGCTATGAGTTGTTGCGACCCTATAAATGCGTGATGACCGGCACGCATCCGGAATATCCCTCGCTTCGTATGCAGGAAGCCTACGAGACTTATAAGAACGAAGGCGGGCGATTTATCTATTTCGGCGGCAATGGGTTTTACTGGCGGGTCTCCTATCATCCCGAATTGCCGGGCGTACTGGAGATGCGGCGCGCCGAAGACGGTATCCGATCTTGGATGGCGGAGGGCGGTGAGTATTATCACAGCTTTACGGGAGAGCTCGGCGGTATGTGGCGGCGTATGGGGCGAGCACCGCAATCTGTGGCGGGTACGGGCATGGCGGCTCAAGGGTTCGATTTCTCCTGTCATTTCAATCGAACCGAGGGAAGCTTCGATCCGCGTGCGGCATTTATCTTCGATGGCATCGGCGCGGACGAGAAAATCGGTGATTTTGGTGTGCTCGGTGGTGGTGCCGCCGGGTGGGAGATCGACCGGGCGGATACGGCTTTGGGCACACCGCCGCATGCCCTGATCGTGGCGACGGCAACTGATTTCACGTCGGCCTATCATTGGGTGAAGGAAGAATTGACCCATACCCATTCCGCCAATACGGGAGAGACCAGCCCGATGGTGCGTTGTGATATGGTGTTTTACGAGACACCGAACGGCGGCGCGGTCTTCTCGTCGAGTTCGATTGCGTGGGCGGCGGCGCTTTCCCACAATGACTACGACAACAACGTGTCGCGCATTTCGGAAAATGTGATCCGACGATTCTGCGAAACTTCGACAGGCTCAGATTGACCGGAAACCTTCGAATATCTGTTTCCTAATATTGGGAGAGAACTGACATGGGCACCGACTTACACTTTAAGACGGCCGTTGAACTGGCGGCGATGATCCGGGCGAAGGAAATCGGTTGCGTGGACCTCCTGGAGCATTTTCTGACACGCTGCGACAGGCTTAACGCGGGATTGAATGCGATCATCGTCTGGAAGAGGGATGAAGCCCGCGCGCGGGCACAGCAGGCGGATGAGGCTCTGGCCAACGGTGAGGTGTGGGGGCCACTTCACGGTGTGCCCATGACCATCAAAGAGAGCTACGATTGGGAAGGTACGGCCACCACGTGGGGCGTGCCGGAATTGAAACACAATATCGCGCGTAAGAATTCTGTCGTCGTCGAGCGAATGTTGGCAGCTGGCGTCGTGCTTTTCGGCAAGACCAATGTCCCGTTGCTGCTTGGCGATTGGGAGACATTCAACGAAATATACGGCACGACCAATAACCCTTGGGACGTCACACGGGTACCGGGCGGGTCCTCCGGCGGTTCGGCCGCGGCCTTAGCTGCGGGGTTGACCGGCATCGATTCAGGTAGCGACATCGGCGCTTCGATCCGCAATCCGGCGCATTACTGTGGTGTCTACGGTCACAAGCCGACCTGGGGTCTCGTTCCCTTGCGGGGACAGGCGCTGCCGGGGTCTCTGTCTCATGCGGATATTTCCGTCGTGGGACCGTTGGCGCGGGGTGCCGAGGACTTGGCCGTGGCGCTTGAAGTTATGGCGGGCCCCGATGCGTTGGAAGTTGACGGTTACAAGCTCGATTTGATTAAACCGGAGAAAAAGAAGCTCTCCGATTTTCGTATCGCCGTTATGGTGAGCGATGATGTCTGCCCGGTGGACAGCGAATATGCGGATCGTATTCAAGCAGTCGCCGACGCTTGCGCCAAAGCCGGGGCGACCGTCGACGACACGGCGCGTCCGGCCATCGATATGGCGAAGTCCCATGACATTTACATTCAATTGCTGCGCGGCGTCACGACGGCTCGCTTGCCTGTCGAGGTGTTCGATGAGAACAAGCGTCAAGTGTCTGCCCTTTCGGAGAATGACGAGGGCTACGAAGCGCGGAACCTGCGGGCGTCGGTGCAGTACCACCGGGATTGGATGGCCGCGAACGAGTACCGCACTCACATGCGCTGGGCCTGGCAAGCCTTCTTCCAACAATGGGATGTTCTGCTTTGCCCGACCGCATCCTCGGCCGCTTTCCCGCACGACCAAAAGGGTGAACGCTGGAACCGTACGATCCCGGTGAACGGTGTGCCGCAAAGCGCAGTCGACCAATTGTTCTGGGCGGGCATGTCCGGCGTTGTCTTGTTGCCCTCGACCGTGGCGCCTTCGGGCCTCACCCGCTCTGGCCTGCCCACCGGCGTGCAGATTGTCGGGCCTTCCATGCACGATCTGAGGACCATCGACTTCGCACGTTTGTTGGGCGAGGAAATTGGAGGCTTTCAGCCGCCGCCGGGATACGATTGATGACGAAGGAAAAACCACAGATCGCCTTTATCGGGCTTGGCTTAAT
>JABJCS010000534.1 GCA_018665505.1 Alphaproteobacteria bacterium | reverse complement strand
TGGCGGTAGCCCGATGTCAAACCGCTGTATAGTTAAATTTGGATAGCATCGGGGCGGTGGCGTCACATGTTACTTCGCCAACCGCGCTGAGCATCGCGCAGATGCACCACTTCGACAGGAATATATGGCACCGGTGGTGTGTGCTTCTTGAACAGTTTTCAGGTCTCCGGTGCCAGTTTCCGGAAGGTCTGTGACGACATCGCGAATCCGGTCGATTCCATGAACGCCGCCAAATTGATGGCATAGCCGTAGATGTCCCGTCGCCCAGCGACCATGCCGCAAGCGACCCTACCGACATGAAGTTTTACGACGGCTTCGCTCCGGAGGCCGCGCCCCGCCAGCCAGGCGTCGCCTTCCTCCTTCAGCTGCAGCATAGTGCGTACTCCAGTATCTGTCTCCTCGGCGGGAAAAGCCGCGAGGCCGGCATCTCCAATGATCTTCACCAGCCATCCGCCGCCCGTCCCGATAATATCTTGCGAAAGTTCGAAATAGCCTACCATCAATTGCAGAAGCTCAACCGGTTCCGGCTTCTGCGCCAGTCTCATGAATCCAGTCAGATCGAAGAACCCGACCAGCGCTTCCAGCTCCGTCGGCTCGGTAATTTCGTCGAACGGCGTCATAACGCCCTCCTTTCGTCGTCTTTGCGTTGTCGGACGGCCCCTTTGTCCGTCGGAATTCGAAAGGAATCGCCGGTCCACTCCCCCGGCAGTTCGAAAATTATGCAATTGAGTGGATTTCCGGTCAACCCGGCTGGTGTCCCGAAATCTCCCTCGCTAAGCTCAACGTCCACATAGGGGGAGGCAAGGAAATGAGCGATTTCGATCGGGTGATCAAAGGTGGCACGATTGCGACGGCGTCAGATACTTTCGCCGCCGATATCGGTATTAAAGACGGTCGCATTGCGGCACTCGGGGAGAACTTGACCGGTGACGATGTCATTGACGCTACCGGTAAGCTCGTCCTCCCCGGCGGGATCGACGCCCACGTCCATATCGATCAGCCGAAGAAAGGCGGCATCGCCATGGCCGACGACTTCCGCTCCGGTACGCGCTCGGCGGCAGCTGGCGGCACTACGACGGTGATGCCCTTCGCTTGCCAATACAAAGGAGAATCCCTGCGCCAAGTGGTCGAGGATTACCACAAGAAGGCGGACGGCAAAGCAGTCATTGATTATGCCTTCCATCTGATCATTGCCGACGTCAACGATCAGGTCATGGGACAGGAATTGCCCGCCTTAATCGAGGACGGCTACACGTCCTTCAAGATTTACATGACCTACCCGGACCTGAAGCTGAATGATAGGGAGTGCATCGAAATCTTCTCCCTTGCGCGCCGCACCGGGGCGATGACCATGGTCCATGCGGAGAACGCGGACTGTATTGAGTGGATGACCGAGCAATTGCTCATGGCCGGTAAGACGGGGCCGAAGTACCACGCAGTCTCACGCCCGCCGGTAGTTGAGAAAGAGGCCACGCACCGGGCGATCTCCCTGGCCGAATTCCTCGACGTGCCGATCCTGATCGTTCACGTCTCCAGCGCCGAAGCAATGGAGCAGATTGCCATCGCGCGGCAGAAGGGCCTTCGTATTTATGGCGAGACCTGTCCGCAGTACCTGTTCTTGACCGCCGACGACTTGGAATTGGATGACGAGTTCGAAGGCGCGAAATACATCTGTAGCCCGCCGCCGCGCGACAAGGCCAACCAGGAGAAGATATGGCAGGGCCTCGCCAACAATACGTTTGACGTGCTGGCCTCCGACCACGCGCCCTACAGCTTCGACGGCCCTGACGGCAAGAAAGTCGTCGGTGAAGATGCGCCCTTTAACAAAATTCCCAACGGCGTGCCGGGCATAGAAACCCGCCTGCCGTTGCTGTTCTCCGGCGGTGTCAGCGAAGGGCGTATCAGCCTGCAGAAATTCGTGGCATTGACGGCGACCAATCCCGCGAAGCTCTATGGCCTACATCCCCGCAAAGGCACCATCGCCATTGGCTCCGACGCTGATATCGCGATCTGGGACCCCGACAAGAAAGTCACCATCGCGAACGAAAACCTGCATCACAATGTGGACTACACGCCGTACGAAGGCATTGAGTGCACCGGCTGGCCGGTTACCGTCCTCTCTCGCGGCGATGTGGTGGTCCAAGATGGTGAGGTCGTCGCCAGCGAGGGTCGCGGGCAGTTCCTGCGCTGTGACAAGCCGGACCCGGCACGACCCGGCATGGGGACGCTCTAAGGGCGGACTTTCAACCGGTTCTCTCGACAGCTCCCGCGACGATTTTTCGTGTGCTCTCCAATAACAGGGCGCAATCTTGAGACGTGCCGACAGAAATTCTAAGCCAGTTCTTGGTACGGTCGTCGCTGAAATGCCGGACGAGTATGCCTTCTGACCGGAGGGCCGCAAAAAGCTTCTCACCTGGAACGCTCTCGTGAGCCGCAAATATAAAGTTCGTTGCAGACGGCAAGACCCGAAAGCCGATAGTTTTGAGACCTTCCGACATCCGGTCGCGGTCGGCAATCACAAGCTGTCGCGTCTTCTCGAACCACTCGTGATCAGCCCACGCCGCGCGAGCCCCCTCGAGCGCAAGGCGCCCGACTGGATAGGAATTAAAGCTGTCCTTAACCCATTGAAGCGCTTCTATGAGATGTGGCTGTGCAATTGCAAACCCCACACGTAGGCCCGCCAAGCTTCGTGATTTCGAGAAAGTCTGCAACACGACGAGATTCTCAAAACGCCGTACAAGCTCAACGGCACTTTTCCCTCCAAAATCGACATAGGCTTCGTCCACGATCACAACGATATCCGGGTTCTGCGTCAGTATTTTCTCGATGCTTTCAAGACGCATCCCGATACCTGTTGGCGCATTCGGATTCGCAATCACAATGCCTCCACACGGGACACAATAGTCTCGTGTGTCGTATTCAAATTCCTCGTTCAGACACACTTCGCGATATCGAAGCGCGTAAAGCTCGCAATACGTCTTGTAGAAACTGTATGTGACATCGGCAAACAACACTGGCTCCGTTCGATGGAAGAACGCATTAAAGGAGTGCGCCAGAACTTCATCGGAACCATTGCCAACGAAGATGTGGTTTATGTCGAACTTGAGCGTTGAGGCGATGGCGTGCTTGAGGTCGGCGGCAGTGGGATCCGGGTACAGTCTTAGCCCATCGTCGGTTGCGACACGAATTGCGTCTATTGCCAGAGGCGATGGTCCGTAAGGATTCTCGTTCGTGTTCAGTTTGATAAATGTCTGGTGTGTCGGTTGCTCTCCTGGCGTGTAAGGCACCAACCTTTCGACTATCGGACTCCAGAACTTACTCATGTTTCATGCCCTACTACGGATAGACTGTCTCTCATGCGCATCAAATTGCGTTCACCCTACAACGGGTTCTAAGTCCCCGCGCTTTGGTTTCAGAACTATAACGCGCGAGCTCGAAATAAATGCCCGGGAGATAGATTCATCTATTCTCACCTCCGGCCCAATAGACGCCCGTCGACCGCGACGACGCCGAGGGCAATCAGTCCCATACCCCAAAGCGCGTCCACGGTTAGCGTTTCGCCAAGGAACCAGACACCCATCAATCCGGCGCTCACCGGGATCAACAGCGTGACCAGCAACAGGTTGGTCGCGCCGGAGCTCGTCAGGATGCGGAAATAGAGGATATAGGCGAGTGCGGTACTAATAGTGCCAAGTCCAACAATGCCGCTGAGCGAAACAACATTGAAGGAACTGCTCAATGGTTGGCCAAACAGAAACGCAATCGGGATCGACATGATCGTCGCACCGAGAAGCATGCCGGCCGCGGATTGCACCGGGTGATAGTGGGTCATTCGCTTCCCGAAGATACCTGCGAACGCATAGGATATGGTCGCCGCGACAACCGCGAGCTGACCCAACATAGGTCCGTCCAATCCATCCAAGGCATCC
>JABJCS010000533.1 GCA_018665505.1 Alphaproteobacteria bacterium | reverse complement strand
CCGCTTTGACGTCGATATCGGGTTCGTACGCATCGTTGACGATATCCTCGCCGACGGCGATTAACTCACGTTTCAGATACAGATCATAGACGGAGCGTCCAAGATCCTCCGCGTTGACAATCATCACCGCGTTGGCCGCGAGGTCGAATAGATATTCGGATCCGCCGACCTCCGTCAACGCGGGGTCGCGATCGAAATAGTGCTTGAGCATCGGCGGGCTGGCGACTTGACCTTGCTCGATCAGCTTGCTCGCAGCTTCGAAGATGCGGCCCAGAACCGGCTCGTAGAAATGCTCCGCTCGCAGGAACTCGCTGACCTTCTCATGGGCACGGTTGTTCGTGAGGATCGCGCCGATAAGCGCTGCCTCGATCTCCGTATTCTGCGGAGGGGACCGATAGTCGGAGCGCTCGGAAGCGCCGCCCTCTATGGTCGCGAATGGTGTATCTGTCGCGTGTGTCGCCATAACAAGGAACGTACACGTTTGCGACCGGGGAAGATATCGAAACCACCCTGTGGATAACGAGGATATCGGGCATAGTATCAAGAAAAACGGCGACGCCCCCGAGTCGGAACGCCGCCGCTGAATTCAAATCGGATAATCCAGAATTTGCTTACTCGGATTTTTCCTCATCACCCTCGTCAGAAGCCGACTCGGCGGTAGCTTCGCCGCTGTCGTCGCTCTCCTCGGACGCTTCGGTCTCCATAGCTTCGAGCGCTTCCGGCTCCAAGAGTTCGGCGACCTCGGGGGCTGCATCCTGCTGATCGTCTTCGTCGTCCATGCCAATCAGGGCACGACCGAGCCGAGCCTGCGTCTGCGCTTCGTCCTCGCTGCGCGCGACGTTCGCGGTCACGGTCGCTTCAACTTCTGGATGAAGCCGGACGCGAAAATCATGGAACCCAAGGGCTTTTACCGGACGTTCGACAATGACTTGCTGACGCGCAACCGTAAAACCCCCTTCGGTAACAGCGTCCGCGATGTCACGGCCGCTAACCGATCCGTAGAGCTGACCGGATTCACCGGCACTCCGAATCACCGTCACTTTTAATCCGTCCAATCGATCAGCGACCGATTGTGCCTCATCCCGGCGCTGCAGATTCTCAGCTTCGAGTTGCTGACGCTGACCTTCGAAATGTTCGAGATTGGCCTTGTTCGCCCGCAACGCTTTTTTCTGCGGCAGCAGGAAATTCCGGGCATATCCCGGTTTAACATTCACGACATCGCCCATCTGGCCGAGCCGTTCAATTCGCTCAAGCAAAACGACTTCCATTTCAGTCCTCCTCACCGGCATGCGCCAACCGTTGGCGAATACCGGCCATTTGTTCGATCAGTCCGAGAAAGGCTACGAGCACAATGAGCCACTTGGACATTAACAATAAAAAGTAAAACAGGATCAATAAGAGCGGCCCCGCCGACACTCGCCCGGCCAACACATGCGCAATCGCAACCCCCACCAATAGGAAGGGTAGCGCGACCAAAAGGGCCGCATTCGTCGCGAAATAACCGAACGCGCCCGGCAGAATTATGGCGGACATCAACAGTATCGCGGCAATAACCGTCAACCAACTCGGCAATTCCATCATGCCGAAGTTCGGGCTCGGCCGAAGATTTACCCCGAACCTAGTCAAGAAACCCTGACTGAGCGCACCATTCACGATGAGCACGACCAACCAAGAGAGCGCAACCAACCCCGGCAAGATAGAGACGACACCTTCGCTGACGATCAGATTTGCCTGCTGGGCATCGCTACCTGCCCCCATCCTATGTGCGACAGCGTTCATGACTTCGGCAAAGTAGGCTTCAACGCTTGCTTCCAAGCCCTCGCTACTCATCCCGATCCACAAACAGGCAACCGCCAACAGACAGAGACCGTAACAGGTAGCCCAGGCCGCCAACAAACCCGCTGGATACCATTCGGCACCACCCTGTTCATCTTGCCGCGACAAAAGAGCTTGCCGGACCAAGAGAACCACAGGAACCGCGAATAAAGCCAGGAATACGAAAAACCCAACCGAGCCGCCCAAGACCGCGAACCCAGCGCCAGCAATTGCTGTGGCGATGGCCCCCGCAGCGGTTCCAAGGCCCAATCCAATCAAAAACAATGGTAATTGACAGAAATAGGCGAATAGCAAGCCGCCGAAATTACCAGTTGCCGGCGCCACGAAGAGGAGCGCGCTGAGCGCACCCCCACC
This sequence comes from Alphaproteobacteria bacterium, assembly GCA_018665505.1. Next base: position 2,697 of record JABJCS010000533.1, on the reverse strand, counting down.
CGCAATCATCAACCACTGTTTCGGCGTGAACATTTTCAATTGATCCTACAACTAACCCTACGCGACCCTATTGGATCACGTAAGGCAGCAGACCGAGGAAACGCGCCCGCTTAATGGCGCGCGCCAATTCGCGCTGCTTTTTCGTCGATACTGCCGTAATCCGGCTCGGCACGATCTTGCCCCGCTCCGAGATGTAACGGGACAAAAGCTTCGTATCGCAATAATCAATTGCGGGTGCATTCGGGCCCGTGAAAGGGCAGCTCTTGCGCCGACGGAAAAACGGCCGACGTCCACCGCCACCGCCGCCGCCACCGCCACCGCCGCTGCGTCCACCATTCATTCTTTTGTCTCCTCTTCTTCAGCTGCCGGTGCTTCCGCTGCCGGTGCTTCCTCGACAGTTGCGGCTTCTTCGACAGTTGCTGCTTCCGTGGGTGTTTCCTCAGCAGCTGTTTCGACGGCTGCCTCGGCTACGGGGGTTTCCGTGGCTTCGACGGCAGGCGTTTCCTTGGCGTCGGAGCGATCGCCACGGTCAGCGCGATCACGATCGGTCTTGCCGTGCGCCATGGGCGACGGGTCCGCGCGCAATTCGTCGAGTCGGATCGTCATGTAGCGTAGTACGTCTTCGTGAAGCCGCAGATTACGTTCCATTTCCTGAACCGCATCAGACGGCGCATCCAGGTTGAACATGACATAATGGCCCTTCCGGTTCTTCTTCATCCGGTAGGTAAGGCTACGCAGACCCCAGTACTCTCTCCGGGCCACGCTGCCGCCATTATCTGTGATAATTTTTTCCATCTCGTCCGCCAAGGTATCGACCTGGCCAGCGGAGATGTCTTGGCGTGCAATAAGCACGCTTTCGTAAAATGCCATCCGTACACTCCCTATGGCTGTTAAATGATCCGGCGTCCTTGGGGAAATCCCATCGACTGCCCGGCTCTAGCCGACGCTCGGGCGCCGGCAAGGAGTTATGTTTTCCCCGCGAGTCGCGGGAAGGCGCGCACTATACGTAATTTCCGACGCTTGGCAATCGCCGAATTGACCGCCCCGCCGCCGCCCGCTTGACAGTCAATTGCGAGCCGCTATGACTGACGCACAGAACCAATCTACGGAATAATAATATGGCTCGCGCATTCGTTTTTCCGGGGCAAGGCTCCCAGGCCGTCGGAATGGGAAAAGACCTCGCAGATGCATTCCCAGCCGCCCGGCTCGTTTTCGAGGAAGTCAACGAAACCCTCAAGCAGAACCTCTCGAAGGTCATGTTCGAAGGCCCGGACGATCAATTGCGTCTTACCGCCAACGCACAACCGGCATTGATGGCGGTCAGTATTGCGATCATCCGAGTGCTGCAAGAAGAAGGCAATGTCTCGGTCCCTGATGTCGCCGACTTCGTTGCCGGGCATTCACTTGGCGAATACGCGGCACTCGCCGCCGCCGGAGCACTGTCTCTCTCGGATACGGCGCGGTTGCTGAAATTACGGGGCACGACGATGCAAATCGCGGTTCCTGTCGGCGAGGGTGCGATGGCGGCTTTGATGGGACCGACAGTTGAAGAGACCGAGGAGATCGCCGCCGCTGCGGTCTCTGCCGGTGATGCCGGAGAGGTGTGTGACCTCGCGAACGACAATGCCCCTGGCCAAGTTGTCGTCAGCGGCAGCACGGCAACCGTCGAACGAGCGGTCGAAATCGCAGGGGAACGCGGGGTCAAACGCTGTATCATGCTGCCGGTAAGCGCTCCCTTCCATTGCTCATTGATGCAACCCGCCGCCGACGCCATGGCTGACGCCTTGGGATCGACCATCATTACCCCGCCTTCTGTGCCATTGATTGCAAATGTTACGGCAGACGAGGTACGCGTTCCCGAAAAGATCCGTAATAATCTCATTGCTCAGGTGACCGGACGAGTCAGATGGCGCGAAAGCATGATGGCGCTAAAAGAAAAAGGCGTCGACACACTTGTCGAGACAGGTTCGGGAAAAGTACTGAGTGGATTGGCGCGTCGGATCGACCGAGAATTGTCAGCCGTCTCAATTCAGGGACCGGAAGATATTGAAAACTTCCTCGCCAGCCTATAGGAGATCGCAGCTATGTTTGACCTTTCGGGAAAATCAGCTCTGATCACGGGTGCTTCCGGCGGCATCGGCGGCGCCATCGCGCGCGCCTTGCACGGCGCCGGGGCGACGGTTGCCCTATCCGGAACGCGGGTAGAGGCCCTTGAAGGCCTAGCGTCAGAGCTCGGCGAAAACGCCCATATCACCCCGGCCAATCTGTCAGATGCGGAATCGCTTGCCGCCCTCATCGGCACCGCCGAAGAGGCCATGGGTGCCGTCGACATTCTGATCAATAACGCAGGCCTCACCCGGGATATGCTGTCAATGCGTTTGACGGACGAAGATTGGCAATCGGTCCTCGACGTTAATCTGACCGCCGCCTTCCGCCTATCGCGCGGTGTCTTGCGTGGCATGATGAAACGCCGCTGGGGTCGCATTATTAACATCACTTCGGTCGTCGGCGTGACCGGCAATCCGGGGCAGGCAAACTACGCCGCCTCCAAGGCCGGTCTGATCGGCATGTCCAAATCCATGGCGCAAGAAGTCGCGAGCCGGGGAATCACGGTGAATTGCGTGGCACCAGGCATGATCGTCACCGCAATGACCGACGTCTTGTCCGATGACCAAAAGAAACGAATTCTTGAAATTG
>JABJCS010000532.1 GCA_018665505.1 Alphaproteobacteria bacterium | reverse complement strand
GGCAAGGCGGCAATCACGACGGCAAGATAAACCCAATCGCCCACTCGTTGACTGACGCCTACGCATTGCTCGGCACGATCGCCGCAATCGACGTCCTTGGACTGCCTTATTATGCGGTGCCGATGTGGTCGCAAATTCGCCATGACTTGGCGCTGGAGCCATTGAGCTGGTTCGGCAATATACCGGTCACGTCAATTAAATGGTCAACCGCTGGCGACGCCTACGTCAAAGACGGTAAGGGCGGCAAAGTCGTCGTCATGGGCAAGTCCGGCAACGCGCCGCTGCGCACGCAAGCGGGCGTCTTTTGTAACGTCCGACCTTACGGCCCAATCACAGTCGTTCGCTGCATGCCATGCCTACCTTACTCCCAGGACAAAGCGAAATTCGACGTTAATGCCGAGACCGGCATCGTCCACTCAGAGATGAACTCTCCCGGTGTTCAAATGGCCTATGCGGGCCGACTGTTTCTGAAGATGGTCAATGATACGGGCAAACTCGGCCGGGTCGCCTTCAAGCCGACCCAAGCCATGGAAGACGGTATCAATGCCGGCCTTCTGACCTGGATGCTGGAAGGCACGAAATTTACATCGGTCCGTAAATGGGCGGTCAACGCATATGACGAGCACAAGGAGCGCGTCGACCGGATCATTGCCCTGCTGCCGAGCGATTTTAAGGACGGTATGGAGAACTGGAGCGGGCAGGTTGAGCAACACATTGCTGACACCAACTACGGCCTGCTGTTGTGGGATCTAATCGAGAAACAAGATTGCATTATCTTGGCCACCGACCTCGACGGCGACCGGCTCACCGATTTGTTGGCGGATGTCTCCGATCCACTGCGCGCCTTCGGCCAACGGGTACTCGATCACGTCGGTAGCGACGCCAAGATGAGCAACCTCTGGGGCGATATGGGCTACACAACCGGCAACGGCCGCGATATGACTTCCGTCATGCACCGGATGGATGGCCCACCAATCCACGAACAAACCCTCGGCTCGGCGGATGCCATGCTGTTGCGCTTGCTGGATGGCGACGAATCTATGGGTGGCACCAAGCAGCCGTACGATCCACGCATTCACTTTGTGCTGATCCGCGATGCCTATCTTGATGCCAACCCCGGCAACCAGGAACTGGCGGACTGGCTGGACGCGGCGCTGGCGACATTCGACGATATCTACAGCAATCCACGCCCAGGATTCCTGGAGGGGTATACGAAGCTCAAGGAAGCTATCAAGCCCTGGGGCGCTTAATCACGCCGAAATTAGCGAATATAACTGAGGCGCCTTCGGGCGCCTCTTTTATTTGGTCTGGGCCGTTGGGGGAACGCAGAGAAAACTAACGCGCGTTTTCGCCAGAATGGGGCAATCGTTCAACGTGGTGTCGTGGTGCCAGAATGTGACAGTGGAGCCCTCCTCCGTACATTCCTTGGCCGCAAGGGCCGTCACTTCTTCTCGTGTCGTCGCATTCGCGTGGTAGCACATGGAGACGACTTGGGTTTTGTCCGGTGACTTGATCGCCGGATTGCCCGTCACGAAGGGCGCCGCACCGCAGCCAAGTAGCCATAGCGGAAAGAATAAAGCGATTAGGACCTGAAGATAGCGTTTCATAAGTTCCTTATCGCATCCAGGAACACATATTCAAAGCCCGTGCGATGGTATCTAGTGGCTTAACTCGCGCATGCCCGCATCCAAGCCTTCAATGGTCATGGGGAACATGCGCCCTTCCATAAGTTCATTCATGACACGAATGGACTCATAGTAATCCCAAACGTCCTTCGGCTGCGGATTAAGCCAGATCGAGCGTTGATATGTCGATATCACGCGCTTCATCCATTCGGCGCCTGATTCTTCGTTCCAATGTTCGACGCTACCGCCGGGATAGACGATCTCATATGGGCTCATAGTCGCATCGCCGACGAAAATCGCCTTATAATCTTGCGGATACGTGCGCAACACCTCCCAGACATCCGTCTTTTCGGTATGACGGCGGCGATTGTCCTTCCACACGCCTTCGTACAAGCAGTTGTGGAAGTAAAAATATTCGAGATGCTTGAATTCCGTCCGGCAAGCCGAAAACATTTCCTCACAGACGCGGATATGATCGTCCATCGAACCACCAACATCGAGGAACAGCAGTACCTTCACTTGGTTATGGCGTTCCGGTACCATCTTAATATCGAGATAACCGCCGTTATGGGCCGTCGATTTGATCGTATCGGGTAGATCCAACTCCGTCGGCGCCCCCTCACGGGCGAATTTGCGCAAACGTCGGAGCGCCACCTGGATATTTCGAATGCCGATATCGACGCTATCGTCAAAATTCTTGAACTCGCGTTTGTCCCAAACCTTCACAGCGCGGCGGTTACGGGATTCGTGTTGACCTATCCGCACACCTTCCGGGTTATAGCCATAGGCCCCGAATGGTGAAGTGCCGGCGGTGCCGATCCATTTACTGCCGCCCTGATGCCGGCCTTCCTGTTCCTTGAGCCGTTCCGCCAGGGTTTCCATGAGTTTTTCGAACCCACCGAGCGCTTCGATATTTTGGCGTTCCTCTTCGGTCAGGTAGAGCTCCGCCATCTTGCGCAACCATTCCTCCGGCAATTCAACCGGCTCCTCGCCCTCGACAGGTTCGAGCCCCTTGAAGACATGGCCAAAGACCCGGTCGAATTTATCGATATGTCGCTCGTCCTTCACCAACGCCGAGCGCGACAGGTAATAAAACTCATCGATCGAAAATTCGATAACCTTCGCTTCCATCGCCTCAAGCAAGGTGAGATATTCGCGTAGCGAAGTCGGGATTCCCGCCTTCTTTACCTCGAAAAAGAAATTCACGAACATCTTCGTCGGGCTCCTTTCGCCCGTTAGTTTCCGCGTTGTTCCCGGCGCGCCATAAAGGCCAACCGTTCAAACAATTGCACATCTTGCTCGTTCTTCAACAAAGCGCCATGCAGGGGCGGGATCAACTTATTCGGATCGTTGCTGCGCAGAACCTCAAGGGGGATATCCTCGATCATCAGCAGTTTGATCCAATCCAACAATTCCGATGTCGACGGGCGCTTCTTCATCCCCGGCACATCGCGGACGTCGTAGAACAGCTTCAGCGCATCGCGGACCAGCGCAGTTTGAATCGAAGGGAAGTGAACGTCGACAATACGCTTCATGGTCTCTTCATCAGGGAATTGAATATAGTGGAAGAAACAACGGCGTAGGAATGCGTCCGGTAGCTCCTTCTCGTTGTTCGACGTGATGATGACAATGGGGCGAACTTTTGCCACAACGGTCTCCTGCGTCTCGTAGACGTAGAATTCCATTCGATCGAGTTCCAGCAACAAATCATTTGGAAATTCGATATCCGCTTTATCAATCTCATCGATCAGCAAAACCGGACGATCCTTCAGGGTGAAGGATTCCCACAACTTACCACGTACGATGTAGTTCTTGATATCGTGCACCCGGTCATCGCCAAGCTGACTGTCGCGCAACCGCTTCACTGCATCGTATTCATAAAGTCCATGCTGGGCTTTTGTGGTTGACTTGATGTGCCACTGAATAAGCGGTGCATCGAGCGCCTTCGCAATTTCGTGAGCCAAGACAGTCTTGCCGGTTCCGGGTTCTCCTTTAATTAGGAGAGGCCGTTCCAGATTGATCGCCGCATTGACCGCGACCATCAGGTCGTCGGTCGCGACGTAGTTTTCGGTGCCTTCAAATCGCATCGTTGTGTTGCTTCCTGTACTGCGGTGAAGTTTGTGAGAGAACCTAGAGCGCGGGTATCGGACTATCAAGACCGTGAAACGAACTAGCCTGCATTGGCTGCCGCATCGGCTATCGCCGTCAACGCAGCATCTGCCGCATCTCCATCGGGTCCGCCTGCTTGCGCCATATCCGGCCGACCGCCGCCACCCTTACCGCCAAGTGCCGCGGAGCCGGCGCGAACCAAATCAACCGCACTGACTCGTTCGGTCAAATCATCGGTGACACCAACAACCAACGACGCCTTACCGTCACTGACCGAGATAACCGCTACGATCCCCGAGCCCAATTGCCCTTTCAGAGAATCGACAAGTGGTTTTAATTCCTTTGCGGGCACGTCTTCCAACAAACGTGTCGCCATGGACATACCGTTTACGTCCCGAACTTCGGGCGCGGCAGTACCGCTGCCACCTTCAGCCAGTTTACGGCGAAGGTCGGACATCTCGCGCTCCATAGCGCGACGTTCCTGCAACAATGCTCCGACCCGGGCTGGAACGTCACTTGGCGCTGCATTCAATGACTTTGCGGTCTCTGCAATGATGGCGTCGCGTGCTCCGACGTACTGAAGCGCCGCTTCACCGGTAACCGCTTCGATCCGCCTAACACCAGAGGCAACTGCGGTCTCTGACGTGATCTTGAAGAACCCAATATCGCCTGTCCGGGTCACATGGGTACCACCGCACAATTCCATCGAATACGGTAACTCGCGTCCCTCTCCGGCTCTTCTCCCCATCGAGACGACGCGAACTTCCTCGCCATATTTTTCACCGAATAACGCCGTCGCACCGGCATCCTGTGCCTCATCCGGCGTCATCTGTCTCGTCAGGACTTCAGCGTTTTCCCGGATGCGCTTGTTCACGTCAGCCTCGATCATGGCAAGTTCGTCCGCATCAACAGGTTTTTGATGGCTGAAATCAAACCGCAGATATTCCGGCGACACCAACGAACCTTTTTGCGCAACGTGATCACCAAGACGTTCACGTAGCGCCGCATGCATTAAATGAGTGACCGAATGATTCGACCGCAAGCGGCTTCGGCGTTCCCCGTCCACACGCATTTCAACGGCGTCGGATTTTTCCAAACTGCCCTGGCGTAATGTCCCAATATGGACGTGAAGATCATCAAGACGCTTCAACGTATCCTCGACTACGAACTCCGCGCCATCCGCTGTGAACAACACCCCGTTGTCGCCCATCTGTCCGCCTGATTCCGCGTAAAAGGGTGTTTGGTTGGCCACGATCATACCGGATTCGCCCGCATCCAATCGTTCGGCCGGCTTACCATCCAATAAGATAGCTGCGACGACACCTTCCGCTGCCTCCGTATCATAACCCAAGAATTCGCTGGCTCCGGCATCGTCGCGCACATCGAACCAAACGTTTTCCGTCGCAGCTTCACCCGATCCCGACCACGCCTTGCGTGCCGCATCCCGTTGGCGCTGCATGGCGGTATCGAAGCCCGCTTCATCAACGACGCGACCCTGACCGCGCAAAATATCTTGGGTTAAATCAATGGGAAATCCGAAGGTGTCGTAAAGACGAAAAGCAACTTCACCTGAGAGCGTCTCGCGATCACCGAGCTTCGACGTCTCGTCTTCAAGCAAACGCAGGCCACGGGCGAGCATTTCCTTAAAGCGCGTCTCTTCGAGCTTGAAGGTCTCCTCTATCAGAGCTTTGGCTCGCACCAATTCCGGGAACGCCTGCCCCATCTCTGCGACCAACGCCGGCACCAATTGCCACATCAAAGGCTCCTGGTAACCCAAGAGGTGGGCATGCCGCATGCCGCGCCGCATAATACGACGCAAGACATATCCCCGCCCCTCGTTTGACGGCAAAACGCCGTCGGCGACCAGAAAACTGCAAGCTCGCAAATGATCGGCAATAACCCGATGCGAGACCGCACGGTCACCGTCAGATGGCGTATTCGAAACTTCCGCCGAGGCATCGATCAAGACGCGGATCAAATCCGTGTCGTAATTATCGTGTTTTCCCTGCAGCAAGGCGGAAAGCCGTTCCAAGCCCATTCCCGTATCGATCGACGGTTTCGGTAAGTTTACCCGTTCGTCGACCGATAACTGCTCGAACTGCATGAAGACGAGGTTCCAAATTTCGATAAATCGGTCACCGTCCTCGTCCGGGCTTCCGGGCGGTCCTCCAGGGATTGACGGGCCATGATCGTAAAATATCTCGGAGCACGGACCACAGGGTCCTGTGTCACCCATGGCCCAAAAGTTATCGGAGGTCGGGATACGGATAATCTTTTCATCAGACAATCCCGCAATCTTCCGCCACAAAGCGGCAGCGTCTTCATCCTCGGAATAGACCGTCACCAATAGTTTTTCAGGATCGAGCCCGTACTCTTTGGTGATCAGGTTCCAGGCGAGCTCGATGGCAACGTCCTTGAAGTAATCTCCGAAAGAGAAGTTTCCGAGCATTTCGAAAAACGTATGATGGCGTGCGGTGTACCCGACATTTTCGAGATCATTGTGTTTACCGCCCGCACGCACGCATTTCTGTGATGTTGTCGCCCGGCTATAGGGCCGCTGCTCGGCACCAACGAATACATTTTTGAATTGGACCATCCCCGCATTGGTGAATAGCAGAGTTGGATCGTTTCTCGGCACGAGCGGAGACGACGACACGATCTCGTGCCCGTTCTTACGGAAATAATTTAGAAATCCGCTGCGAATTTCACTGGCGCTGGTCATGATGAACGTCTCTGCGGCTGCACAACATTGAACCCATCGACATATAGGCAGGTAGAGTGGAACATGCCATAAATATCGCGGTTTTCGGTCTCGCGTTCTACCGTGCAGTCGTATCGAAGTCTAGCGATAGACCGCCTAATTGCCGTTCGTGAGTAGTCTTGTATAAACGCAAAACGGCGCCCATTTAGACGCCGCTTTACGTTAACCTTATATGGAGATCAGTCCGCGTCGCCCTTGGCTTCGATAGGACTTTCTTGAATTCCCTCAACGTCGTCATCATCGCTCGTATCGGCAGTACTACCCTCGAGCATCCGTTCTGAAATTAGTCCGGCATTTTCCCGCACCTTGCGTTCAATCACATCGGCCATTTCAGCATTTTCTTTTAGGAATTCCTTCGCGTTCTGACGCCCTTGACCAATACGTTGCCCGTCGAACGAGAACCACGAGCCGGATTTCTCTACAATCCCGGCCGCGACACCGAGGTCCAGTAATTCACCGGTTTTCGAAATCCCTTCGCCATACATGATGTCAAACTCGACCATCTTGAAGGGCGGTGCCATCTTGTTCTTCACCACCTTAACACGGGTCTGATTGCCGACCACGTCGTCGCGGTCCTTAATGGCGCCGATCCGACGAATATCGAGGCGAACACTCGCGTAGAATTTCAGTGCATTGCCGCCGCTCGTGGTTTCCGGACTGCCGAACATAACACCAATCTTCATGCGAATTTGATTGATGAAGATCACCATACATTTCGAACGATTGATCGAGCCGGTTAATTTGCGTAACGCCTGACTCATCAAACGGGCTTGCAGACCAACGTGAGTATCGCCCATTTCCCCTTCGAGTTCGGCGCGCGGCACCAATGCGGCCACGGAGTCGACCACCAACACATCGATCGCTCCGGATCGTACCAGCGTGTCGGCGATTTCAAGTGCTTGCTCGCCCGCATCCGGTTGCGAGATCAACAATTCGTCGAGGTTGACACCCAGTTTCTTGGCATATCCGGGATCCAAGGCATGTTCAGCATCAACAAACGCACAGGTACCTCCAGCTTTCTGCGCTTCCGCGATCACGTGCAGCGCCAGAGTCGTCTTGCCTGAACTTTCCGGACCGTAGATTTCGATGACGCGCCCGCGCGGTAAGCCGCCAATGCCGAGCCCGATATCGAGCCCAAGCGAACCGGTCGATACCGTTTCGACATCCACTGCTTGTCCTTGCTGGCCAAGCTTCATGATAGAGCCTTTGCCGAAGGACCGCTCGATCTGTCCGAGCGCCGCTTCGAGAGCTTTTTCCTTGTCCATGGAGTCCTTTTCGACGAGATGAAGTGGGCTGACGGCCATATTGCTTTCCCCTTACCTGTTGCTCAAGGCCCCGTGGCTCTTGAGGGTCAAAGTTATGTTCTGGAGGGAATGTACCGTATTTGTTCTTTTTCTAAAGTTCTTTTTTTGTTCTATTTTTAATCTTTTATTTTCAATTCGTTAGCGCTACCTTCGCGGCCACCTCACGGGACCTATCGAGGGAAACCTTCACGGTCACCGCCAATTGCTTCAAACTGAACGGTTTCGGTAGAAAATCCACGTTATCCATCGACTCGACTTCTCGTGCGATCGATTCCTGTGTGTATCCAGATATGCAAATGACCGGCAAATCAGGATATCTCATACGGGCCGCCTTGATCACCTCGGCACCACCAACCTTCGGCATAACCATATCGGTAATGAGCAAATCAAAGCTCGCACCGCGCAGTATTTCGAGTGCCGCTTCGCCCGTTCGCGCCTCCACGACTTTGTAGCCCTTACTGCGCAACGCCCGCGCGCCGAATAATCTAACCGGGTCCTCGTCTTCGACCAGAAGGATCAACCCGCCACCGGTGACGTCCCCTTGGGGACCATCGCCATCAATCACTCCGGCCTCTAATTCCTCAGGCATAGTCTCGTCGCGTCGGAAATATATCTTGAAACAGGTACCCTGCCCTACCCCTTCGCTTTCAGCCAGAATATGGCCGCCTGTTTGGGTCACGATTCCATAAACCGTCGATAGACCGAGTCCGGTCCCGGAACCGACTTCCTTGGTCGTAAAAAACGGCTCGAAGATACGCGGCAGTGTCTCGGCATCGATTCCCATCCCGCTATCCGTGACGGAGAGGACAATGTACTCCCCAGGCGCCACCGTCTCACCGTTTATCTCGAACGGTCGCGCGACTTGCCTATTTTCCGTCTCGATAACAAGCGATCCGACGTCTTGCATCGCGTCCCGCGCATTGACAGCCAGATTGATAATGACTTGCTCCAACTGCCCCTGGTCAACCTTAACGTAGCCGAGGTCGCGCCCATCCACGACATTCAACTCAATGGTCTCACCGAGGAGGCGACGAAGCAGATTGGAAAGCTCAGCCAAGACATCGGCCATTTGAAGGCGCTGCGGTTGTAGCGTTTGCTGGCGCGAGAAAGCCAACAATTGGCGCACCAGGGAGGCCCCTCGATTAGCGTTTTGTTTAATTTGCATGACATCGGCAAACGCTTGTTCTCCCGGCCGATAACGTTGCAGAAGAAGATCGCAGAAACCAATCATCGCGGTTAGAAGATTGTTAAAATCGTGGGCGATCCCACCCGCTAGCTGACCGACCGCCTGCATTTTCTGGGATTGCGCGAAGCGAGCTTCGAGCATTTTTTGTTCTGTTGTTTCGACAAGATGCAGAAGGATAGCCGTCTCATCACTCGATTCCGCAGCGACAGGTGCCGCGTAAATCGAGACCGACCTGTCACCTTCCGTGACCAAAGTGGCGTCGACCTGTTTTTGAATGTCGCTTCCCTGGGATACTTCGGTAAAATATACCATCGCGGCTTCGCGCGATTCCTATGTCAAGAATCTTCCAAAAGCCTCACCGACCGGGGAATCGAACCCCACTAGGGCGCAAAACGCCGCATTGCACTCTAGGACATTAAGATCAGCACCGAGTAATGCTACGCCAATCGGCAATTTCTCGAAATAACGTTGGAAATCCGAATTGGCCAGCATACTGAACTCCTACGCCTCGCAACGCATTTGGCGTACTTATTCCGCTGCCGCAGCGGGTTCGCCAACTGGTGCCGGCATCGAGCGCCCTTTCACATTCCAAACATAACTGATGATTTCCGCCACGGCCTTATAGTGCTCCTCGGGGACTTCTTCATCGATATCGACACCGAAATACAACGCCTGAGCCAAAGGCTTGTTCTCGACGATGGTAATATCGTTCTCTTCCGCGATCTCCCTGATCTTAAAGGCCACGAGATCCTGCCCTTTCGCCACGAGTAACGGCGCACTCATGGTTTCCGGATCATATTTCATAGCAATGGCGAAATGCGTTGGGTTCGTTATCACGACATCGGCGTCCGGTACGGCCTGCATCATACGTCTCTGCGCGCGTTCCATTCGAACTTTCCGCAAGCGTTGTTTCGCTGTCGGGTCGCCTTCCGTCTGTTTGTGCTCGTCTTTCACTTCCTGCTTCGTCATGCGAAGGCTACGGCTATGTTCCCAGCGCTGATAGATAAGATCGATAATCGCAATCACGGCAAGTACTGCTAAAACGCCGGTAAACAGCATAATTACCAATTCACGCAGCTGTCCCGGTAAATAAGCGATGTCGTAAGTAGGTAGGGCATCAATACGTTCAAATGTCGGCAATAGCGGAATTGCGGCAACGCTGCCGACAATGGCAATTTTGAGGATACCCTTAACGAACTCTACGATTTGTTTGCCCGAAAAAATTCTCTTGAAACCATTAATCGGGTTAAATTTATCAAATTTCGGCGCAAGTGCTTTGGGCGAAAACGAAATACCGTTTTGTAGAATGCCCGCCGCCAAGGCGACAATTACGAATAATATGAAAGGTAGCGACAAAATCTGCAGGAAATCCATGAGGACACCCGACAGAACTGCATGCATATTATTACCGTCAAAACTGAAGGCATGCGGACTCTCGACGAATTTTAACAGCATCGCGTTGAGGTCACTCGCAATACTTTCGGAAAACATAACCAAGGCAATTGCACCAGCCATCAACAACATCCACGTGTTGACCTCACGGCTGACCGCGACAGAACCACGCTCCCGTGAGTCCGTCAATTTCTTGGACGTCGGTTCTTCTGTTTTTGATGACTTGTCTGCGTCTTCCGACATGATCCCTTAACTTGCCACAAAAAAGAACGATAGCGAAGCCTCGAAACGATCGAGGAACCAAAGCAGTATTGTCGGAATAACAAGTGCAAATATTACTAGCGCGATAAGAATTTGCAGCGGTAACGCGACAAAGAACACAGGCATTTGCGGCTGCAATCGGGCCAAAAGGCCCATACCTGTATAAAAAACAATAGCAAACACGATAAAAGGCGTCGCGAACTGCATCGCCATAACGAAGCTTTGGGACAATAGAGTGGCAAATGTGTCGGCGAATTCACCGAATATCGGCGCAACGCCCGGCACGAAAAGGGTATAGCTGTCGGCAATCGCAAAGAACATTAGGTGGTGAGTGTTCGTCGCGTAAATTAACAGCAAGCCGCCTAATGAGAGCAATACGGCTGGCAATGTTCCCTGATCGGCCAGCATCGGATTAAAAACTTGAGCCGCCGAAAATCCACTCAGAAATGAAATTACCGTGCCGCCCCAGGATAAGGCCGTAATCAGGAACCGCGCGATCATCCCAATCGCAAAACCGATAAAAACTTCGCTTCCGATCAAAAAGAAGAGTTCGCTCACTTTTTCTGGCAGTTCCGGTATCCGGTTCGCGACAATCGGTGCCATCATAACCGTCAACGCAAGCGCGAAGAGCAATCTGACGCGAGTCGGAATATACTGCTCGCCGACACCGGGCAAGACGACCAAAGTCGAACCCAATCGGGAAAATACAACAAAATAGGTGAAAACTTCAGCAGCAAGCGGTTGATAGAACATCCGCTACTACTCAGCCGCTGCCGAGACCGATGATCTTATCCGCAACCCCTTCCATAAACCCACGCATCGTATCGAGCATAAAGGGCAGGAAGATCACTAAGGAAAAAAAGACGATTAGAATTTTAGGGACAAATGTAAGTGTCATCTCCTGGATGGAGGTGAGCGCTTGAAAGAGGGAAATTATAAGGCCAACGACAAGGCCTACAAGCATGATAGGGGTTGTCACCTTCAGCAACGTCAAAATGGCGTCGCGCATAAAATCTAGCGCTTGGGCTTCGTTCATACCTACGCCTAAATCGGCATCCGCAAGATTTCCTGATAGGCCGCCATAACACGATCCCGAACGGTCACGACGGTCTGCAACGTCATTTCCGCATTCGAAACAGCAGTCACGACATCGGTCAAATCCGCTTCACCCGCGACTGCGGCCGCTGTCAGTCTCTCGGATTCCTTTCCCGCTTCGATCGATTTCGTCGCCACATCTTTGACTAAATCGACGAAACTGCTTTGCCCAGGCGTCGCCCGCGGCTCCATTCCACCACTTACGAGCTTTGC
>JABJCS010000531.1 GCA_018665505.1 Alphaproteobacteria bacterium | reverse complement strand
CCCGCTGTCGCCAGGATAGCACCAACCATCTTGAAACTTGAGCTGTGAAGTTTCCGTGTCGTCCAAATAGCCGTCGACGACACCCGGGCTTCGAATTCGAATATTGCCTTGTTTGTTGAATAGAACGTTATTTTGCTCGTCTACGACTTCTACTTCTACACCTGGCCACACAATCCCGCGACCGTTGGAATCCATAGTACAAATCCGGCCGGTCTCATTGGTCGAGTAGCTTTCCATAATTTCCGTTGCCAATCGCTTGAAAGTGGCCGCTCGAAGCTCGGCTGAAAGTGCGCTGCCAATAGTACTGATGGAAAGCGCTGTCGGTTTCTGAAATCCATGCGGAAGATTACTGACGATATCGGACAACGTGCTAGGCAACAAAGTCACATGCGTGGCTTCGGAAGCCCTGATCGCGTCTGCAAGTGGTTTGCGGCCTTCCCAAATAGCGGTGGCACCTAGCCGCAGGCAATTTAGAACCGCGGATTGGACCGATTGAACGCTAAGTCCAATCGACACGAAGTACCGTGTATCTTTCGAATACCCACCAAATTTAACCTGTTGGTCCAACCGAAAGGCGTTTACCGAATTTGATCGGACTACCAAACGACTATGTCCGGTGGTGCCGGATGTCTTCGCAATATTGTTCGGAGCGTTTGCCTCCAATGTCCGGCGCAGGCCAATCGGGATGTCTTTAGAGCACAAATTTTCGTAAAACCATTTCTCGTCAATTATTTGTGCTTGAGGGTGCTCGGCCGCATCGGCAAGGCCGGTATGCAATACCAAGTCGAACTTTGGAAAAAATTCTGCAACTCCCTTGTCATCCGGCCCAAATGTTAGCGTCGCGACGCCCAAAACTTCGAACGCCATCAAGAGGAGACAGTGCGAATAGAGCGTTGTCCATTGGACAGCAACAAAGTTACCGGGCTCGAGGTCGAACTTTTCTAATGCGACGGCAATTCTTTCTGTCGATGCTTTGAGATCCTCATAGGAAATGAACCTACCATCCTGTTCGATAGCAGTCCGTGTCGGATGCATCCGGGCATGATGCGTAACATATTCAAAGGTTGGGATAACTTTATTCATGACGATTAAGTTTCGCCGATTATCTCGATCAACAATGTTCAGAAGAGAATGGTAGTACGGAACCGCTGGTCGCTGTTGAAATATTCGGAAGTTGCAATTCTGTCTTGGTTCAGTGGACGGGCCTCCGGATATCTACATACGCACTTCGATTGCAGCTTTTTTTTGGATAGTGGACGGCGGCTTTCGCTCCTAAGCAGAAGTTGCAAAGCTGATCGTGTTACGTCCGCTTTATGATCACTTTCCGGCCAAATAGCGCGGATCGGTCTCACTTCTCAGGTGTAGCCCGATTTCAATATCGGCTATCTGATATACGCCACGACCGGTGCATTGGATCACTGCGGTTTTTGAATTGAAATCCAGTCCGGTGATCCAAATCGAAACATTTAACGTAATATTATTAAGAGGGCGCCACTATATGCCTTTCCTCTGCCCCTCCCCGACGGTAAGGCGGGGCCCTCTTTCTCTCGCTAAATTCGAGACTAAAACGGTATTTGGGTTCCGTCATAGGCAATGAATTTGCCGGTATCTCCAGGTGACAACCCTTCGATGACGTTCAGTAGCTCAAACGCGCACGTCTCTGCAGATTTGAGTTGTTCTCCCGGAACCGAACGTTGAAATGGTTGGGACAAATTAGTGTCGACTGTTCCGGGGTGGAGTGCGACGCAAGCCAACTTCGGATGAGTTCGCGACAACTCAATCGCCAATCCGCGTATCATCATATTCAAACCGGCTTTTGAGGCCCTATACCCGTCCCATCCGCCCAGCTTATTATCCTCGATGCTGCCAACCCGTGCCGAGAGTGCGGCAAATATCGACATTTTCTTACGATTGAGCAGCGGAATAAAATGCTTTGCGAGCAATGCCGGACCAATCGTATTCACACGGAACGTCCGCTCCAAGGTAGCGCCGTCTAGTGACTTCCATGATTTTTCTGGTCGAATGCCATTCTTATCGTGGAGTAGGCCGGTCGCCAAGATTATCAGATCGACGCTACCGCTCACCGCGCCGACGGATAGAGCGGCCGCCGCGATTGAATTTTCATCTTCGATATTGATAGTGCCACCAACGACTTTGGGCGCTTGACCGTCCAAGCCTTCACGAGAAAGGGCATGGACAAGAGAAACGCTTGAGCATTCAGCTAGCCTAGAGACAAGTGCGGCACCGATCCCACCGCGAGCACCGATAACAACCGCACGCATTTCTTCACCGCGTGAACCCAGCGCTTTGCAATCCGAACGACCACTTTTATCTAGGCCTTCCGAATTATTCATGTGTCTCTTTGCGGCCGATTGAAAATACCCATTGGAGGTGACCTTGCCCCCGTTATTCCCCCGTTTATGAGTAGAATCTGTTCTGGTTATGGTCCTGATCGGACCGGGTTGTAAACTCCTTCGGTGTGAGCCCGTCGAGGCTCGTATGGGGCCT
>JABJCS010000530.1 GCA_018665505.1 Alphaproteobacteria bacterium | reverse complement strand
CGCCAATGACGAAGAGGCTTATCGGTATCTGGTTGAGAGCATTCGCCGCTTTCCGTCACAGGAGGATTTGTCGGCGCGCATGACGGCGGTGGGGCTCGAGCAAGTCTCCTATCGCAATCTCTCACGCGGGATCGCTGCCATTCACTTGGGTTGGCGGATTTAGCCCGTCGATGTTCCAGCCCAGCGCGAGGCCGTAAATGAAATCCAGTTTTGCCCATACCCTGCGGCTCTTCCGTCTGGTGTGGACGCTGTCCCGTCACGGCGCGCTGTTTCCGCTGGATGCTTTCGATCTTCCGAAGGGGCTGGTGGGATTGTTGCGTCTCCTGGAACGGCGCTCCGATACAATGCGCCCAGGGGAACGCTTGGCGGCGGCCCTGCAGAGTCTGGGGCCGACTTCCATAAAGCTTGGGCAATCCTTGGCGGTTCGGGGCGACCTTATCGGTGACGATGTGGCGGATGACCTTTCGGCGCTGCAGGATGATTTGCCGCCTTTCCCATCCAAGGACGCCATTGCGACATTGGAACAAGAACTCGGCGGCAGTGAAGACGAACTGTTTGCATCCTTCGATCACGAGCCGGTGGCCGCGGCTTCCATTGCCCAGGTCCATTTCGCCGAGCGGCATGACGGTATCGCGGTCGCGGTTAAAATTCTCCGGCCCGGGATCGAGGACGCTTTCGCCCGCGATGTCGCCTTCTTCTTGTGGTTCGCGCGTCTTGTAGAAAGATTCCTGCCCGAGGCACGGCGCCTGAAGCCGGTCGAAGTAGTGCGCAATTTCGAGGAAACCGTGGCCCTTGAGATGGATTTGCGAATGGAGGCGGCGGCGGCGGGAGAGTTGGCGGAGAATTTTTTGGACGATCCGGAGTTCCGCGTGCCAGCGGTTGATTGGGAACGGACATCCCGCCGTGTGATGACCTTGGAGCGAATCGATGGTATTCCCATCGATGAAATTGCGCGTATTGAGGAGGCTGGCTTATCGCCGAGCGACGTGTTGGCGCAGTCCGCCCGCGTGTTTTTCAATCAGGTTTTCCGCGACGGGTTTTTTCATGCGGACATGCATCCGGGCAATATGTTCGTTTGCGCAGACGGAGTATTGAGCCCTGTCGATTTCGGCATTATGGGCCGTCTCGACCGCGAGACGCGACATTTCCTCGCCGATATGCTGATCGCCTTTCTGTCGCGGGATTATGAGAAGGTCGCCGAAGTCCATTTTACGGCCGGGTACGTGCCACGCGATAAATCCCTAGGCGCGTTCAGTCAGGCCTGCCGAGCTATCGCCGAGCCGATCCTCGGTAAGTCACAGAACGAAATTTCCATCGCCCGTCTGTTGGGGCAGCTCTTTCAAGTCACCCGGACGTTTGAGATGGAAACACAGCCGCAATTACTGTTGCTGCAGAAGACCATGCTGGTGGCGGAGGGGGTCGGCCGAAAACTCGATCCCGATTCGAATATTTGGACGCTTGCGGAACCTCTTATTATTGACTGGGTTATGGAGAACCGGGGACCTGAAGCACGGCTGCGCGGTGTGGTGAGCGAAATGACGCGCCGGGTCGAACGATTGCCCCTGTATCTCTCGAAGCTCGAAACCCTGTCTGACATCGTAACGGCGGAGGGGATTCGCCTGCATCCGGACACCGTTGCCGCATTTCACGCGCAGAGTAAGGTTGGGCGATATTGGCGCATCGCCACGATTGTGCTGGCGCTGGGGCTCGCGGCGCTGTTTTTGATCGAGCTGGCTTAACGTCGAATTTGGCGGGCGCGGTTCTTGCCGAATCGACAGCAAAAGCTTAAATACAGTTTCGGCCTGTAAAAAGGCGTCATCCCAAAAGGATGTTCTATATGACCGCTGAAAAACGCGTCCTGTTAATCGTCTCGGGCGGGATTGCCGCATACAAGTCCCTGGAGTTGATCCGCCGCTTGCGCGAGCGGGGCATTTCGGTCCGTTGTGTGCTGACCGCGGGTGGCGCGCAATTCGTCACGCCGTTGTCGCTCTCGGCCCTCAGCGAGGACAAGGTTTATACGGAAATCTTCTCACTGACCGACGAGTCGGAGATGGGACACATCCGCCTGTCACGCGAATCCGACTTATTGGTCGTGGTGCCCGCAAGCGCCGATATCATGGCGCGGATGGCGGGCGGGCTCGCGAACGATCTGGCGACGACGGTGTTGTTGGCCACGGACAAACCGGTCATGTTCGCGCCGGCGATGAACGTCCGGATGTGGGAGCATCCCGCCACGCAAGCCAACATCGCGACATTGGAATCGCGCGGCCTGATTCGTATCGGGCCCGATGCGGGGAACATGGCGTGCGGTGAATACGGGCTTGGGCGCATGTCGGAGCCGATGACTATTGTTGAGGCCATTGAAAATCATTTTGCCGGTCCAGGCGCCCGCCCTCTTGCGGGTCGCCGCGCCCTGGTGACAAGCGGGCCGACGCGCGAAGCCATCGATCCGGTGCGCTATCTGTCGAACCATTCCTCCGGTAAGCAGGGCCACGCGATTGCCGAGGCGCTTGCGGGACTCGGCGCGGAAACGTCCTTGATTACGGGCCCGGTCGCACTGCCGGACCCCGCCGGAGTCAGTGTCGTTCATGTGGAATCCGCCACCGATATGCTGGCTGCTTGCCAGGCTGCATTGCCTGCCGAGATTGCGGTTTGCGCCGCTGCGGTTTCCGATTGGCGGATTGCGACTGCTGCCTCCGAGAAATTGAAGAAGGAATGCGGTGGGCCACCCGCGCTCGAATTGACCGAGAATCCGGATATCTTGCGTACGCTCTCGCAAGCGGAGAATCGGCGCCCCGGCCTCGTCGTCGGATTCGCGGCGGAAACCGAGAAGGTCGTGGAATATGCGGTCGAGAAACGCCAACGCAAGGGCTGTGACTGGATCTTGGCGAATGACGTGTCGCCGGAGACGGGAACCTTCGGTGGTGACTCGAATGTTATTCATTTCGTCCATGAAGACGGTGTCGAGGATTGGCCGCGCATGACCAAACAAGAGGTGGCCGAACGCCTAGCGCAACGGATTGCCGCGCATATGGGAAGTGCCGAATGACCCACGTCGATGTTGATATCGTTCAATTGGCACACGGCGCCGATCTGCCGTTGCCGGCCTATGCCACGCCTGACAGCGCCGGATTGGATTTGTTGGCCGCGGTCGACGAACCGGTCTCGTTGGCACCGGGCGAACGCACGATGATCCCGACGGGAATTGCCATCGCGCTTCCCTCCGGATTTGAAGCCCAGATCCGCCCCCGATCCGGACTTGCTTTGAAGAACGGTCTCACGTTGTTGAACACGCCGGGGACCATCGACGCTGATTATCGCGGAGAGATTGGTGTGATCCTGGTGAACCTCGGCCAAGAAATATTCGTGGTCGAACGTGGCATGCGGATCGCGCAGATGGTTGTGGCCTCGGTCTCGCAACTTTCTTGGAATGCTGTTTCCAGTCTGAGCGACAGCGAGCGTGGTGCGGGCGGATTCGGCTCTACCGGCACGGACGGAGGCTAGACTGGAATGCTACGGCTATCGCGGAAATTGATGTTCGCTATCGAGGCTGTGGTCGATATCGCCTATCACGCCGCCGACACGCCGGTGCAAAGCAAAGATATCGCAACACGCCAGGACATTCCGCGCCGCTATTTGGAACAAGTACTGCAGCAATTGGTGCGCGAGGGTGTTTTGCGCGGGGTGCGCGGTCCGCGCGGCGGCTATCGGTTGGCGCGGGAGCGTCGGCGCGTCACCTTGGGACAGATCACGCGTATCGTGGCGGCGATGGAGGACACCAGCGATCCCGTTGAGAGCTCCACGAGTTCGCAATTGGGCCGCGAGGTGTTGCGCCCCATTTGGCAGGAACTGCAGGACGAAGCGATCGCGAAACTGGAAAAGATTAGTATCGAGGACCTGTGCCGCCGTGCCCGCGACTCGGGTGTCGAAGGCGGCAATCAACCCATCGAGGTCGATTTTGCGATTTGATCGAAAGGGCGAGTATGGCGTCGTTGCACGATAGCGAGGACCCCGGAGTTGAGCGGATTTGCGGCAGCATCCTGGAGACCATCGGCAACACACCTTTGGTGCGCCTTTCGCGGCTGGCGGAGAAGGTCGGTATCGACGCTGAGATTTTGGCAAAGTTGGAATTCTTCAATCCACTATGTTCGGTCAAGGACCGCATTGGCCTCGCCATGATCGAGGCCTTGGAGCGTGAAGGCCAGATCACAGATAAAACCGTGTTGGTCGAGCCGACGTCGGGGAATACCGGAATCGCGCTGGCGTTCGTGGCGGCAGCAAAAGGTTATCGTCTGGTTCTGACTATGCCCGAATCCATGTCGATGGAGCGCCGGCGTATGCTGCTGTTTCTCGGTGCGGAGTTGGAATTGACGCCCGCCGAGCGTGGTATGCGGGGTGCCATCGACCGGGCGGAGGAACTGGTCAAAGAATTGCCGGATGCG
>JABJCS010000529.1 GCA_018665505.1 Alphaproteobacteria bacterium | reverse complement strand
GGGACGAGACGGTAACCGCCGGGTTCCGTTACCAAAATTTCCGCGTTCGACGGATCCAATTCAATCTTTTGCCGCAACCGGTAGACGTGGGTCTCCAGCGTATGGGTGGTCACACCGGCATTGTAGCCCCAGACTTCGCCCAGCAATGTATCCCGGCCCACCACCTTATCTCCCGCGCGATAGAGGAATTTCAGGATCGAGGTTTCTTTCTCGGTCAATCGGACCTTTTTCTCGCTGGCATCCTCGATCAGCATTTTCGCGCTCGGCTTGAACGTATAGGGGCCGATGGAGAAAACCGCGTCCTCGCTTTGCTGATGCTGGCGCAACTGCGCGCGGATCCGCGCAAGCAGCACACCGAGGCGAAACGGCTTATCAATGTAATCGTTGGCAACCGCATCCAATCCCAAGATCGTGTCCGCATCCGTATCAGATCCGGTCAGCATGATGATCGGCGATTTGACCCCGCCGCGACGCATCAAACGGCAGGCTTCGCGCCCATCCATATCCGGCAACCCGACATCCAGGAGAATGACGTCGAAATATTCGTCCTTTACAAGGTCCAGGCCTTCCTTGGCCGTGCCGACGCCTTTTGGCTCGAACTCTTCGTGCAGCTCTAATTGTTCCGCCAGTGATTCCCGTAATGCGTCGTCATCGTCGACCAATAATATTTTTTTGCCCATCGCGAACAGTCCATGTGCCGGCCGCGTGGTGGATTTAATCGAGCGCGGCTGCTTAGAACATAGTCATCCCTACCCAACAGTAAAAGAGGCGCGTGATGGCGGGAACCTGGAACAACGCCGCAGGCGGCAAATGATTCCGCTCCCTCGCGCAGAATTGAACCTTCGTGCGCGGTAACCCTTGGGAATCCACCATCTTCAGCATTGGCATCCAAATTGCGTTGATTGAGGCCAGGAGGAGTTGAGTATTATGTCAGAGGAACGTATTGCCGTCGTCGGCGCGTCCCCCGTCCCGGTGACGACGACGACGAGCCAAGCGCACTCGATGAGCGACGGATCCTTTTTGGATGCGGTTCAAGTCGCGAGCTCGACTAAAGTCTTGAGCACGCCGCCAGTACCGGTCGCGCCGGTGACCCAGGTCGCGCCAGAATCCAAGGAGGTCCCGCATCCGTTCTATGAAGACGAAACATGGGTTCCAAATGAAGAGTCTGGATTTTTCGGTGAAGACGGCTTCGATTTGGGTGATTTGCTGGACGTGATCAATCCCCTTCAACATATCCCTGTAATTTCCTCGATTTATCGAAGCCTTACAGGGGATGAAATTTCTCCCGGGGCAAGGCTTGCGGGAGGCACATTATACGGCGGGCCAGTAGGCCTGGTCAGCGCTTTCGTAAGTGGGGTCGTGGAAGACACTACCGACACGACACTTGGTGATATTGTTGTGGCAGCGTTTACGAATGAGGACGAAACGGAAATTGCCGCCCAAGTCGCATCGATTTCGCCGGCGGCCGGAATACCGACGAGCACCCCTATTCCCGCTAATGCCATGGCGGCTCCGATGCCGATACCGGTGTCAGAGATTGTTGCGCAAACGAATTTACCGGCCCAAACATCGCGGCCTCCAGCGTCATTCGATCCGATAGCCGCCGCATTAGGCCAACCACAATCCGCGCCGTCGCCATTGGCCTTTGCGCGCGAGATTGTAGAATCTCCGCGATCCGGGCTGGCAGCCCCCTCTTCAGCCGCAACGAAATCCATCATCGCGGCCGATGAAATGATGCGAAATCAGCCGGAAATTCCGGATTCGGTGTCCGCTGTCTTGGCGGCACGGAGCCAAGTACCGCGGGGCGGAGCGGTCGGCGGGCTTTCGACGTATCGGCGGTCTCCTGTCATGACGGAATCGGTTGAGAAACAAGAACTGGGACAGATTCCACAGACGGCTTCTTTCTCCGCCCATCCGATAACGCCTCCCACTCCTGCCACTTCACGTAATGGCGACGCCGTTCCCGTGCCGGGCAAAAGAGGTGTCCCGCCGTTGCGCGCGAATATCGCAGCCAATGCGAGTCCACGCCGCCGCGCGGCCACCAGCACACCAGTCCCTAGCAGCATGGTTCCTAAAGCCATGATGTCCGCGCTCGATAAATACGAATCCATGGTCCAACAACGTCAAAAACCGGACGCAGACTTGACGATGTAATACCTGAAGCGGTCCAATCAGTATCAAGATGGACATTCAAGTATATGCGAGTGGTTTGCTGGCGCATCGTGATCGACTATATCGCTGCGCATTGGGAAAAGGCGGCCTGACATCGAATAAGCGGGAGGGCGACGGTGCCACACCGATTGGTCGGTTTACTGTGCGTGAACTCTTATTTCGGCGGGATCGAGTTGCTTCTCCGAAGACAGGCTTAGCGTCCCACGCTATAAATGTTGATGCCGGGTGGAGCGATGATCCCGCCGATCCAGAGTATAATCGGCAGGTTCGGCGGCCACATCGATTTAGCCATGAGATTTTATATCGAGAAGACGGCCTTTACGATTTAATCGTGCCACTTGGATATAACGACGCGCCACCCGTTTCGGGTTTGGGAAGCGCGATCTTCTTGCACGTCGCTCGAAATGACTATGAGCCAACAGAAGGTTGCGTTGCGGTAGACCGGGCCGATTTAATTGATATTTTATATTACCTAGAGATCGGCGATGCAGTGGTTATCAACCCACTGCCGTCTTCACAGCGTCCCGGGCCCCGAAAATAGCAGACCCGACACGCACAATTGTCGCACCGAATTCAACAGCGACTGGGTAATCCGCGCTCATGCCCATACTGAGGCGGTAAAGTCCCATTTTCGCCGCCAAATCGTGAAGTAAGGCAAAATGCGGTGCCGGCTCCTCATGCTGTGGTGGAATGCACATTAAACCGACGATATTTAGACCATGTTCCTCCCTGCACTTTTGGACGAAGGCTTCGGTTTCATCGGGCGATATTCCGGCCTTCTGTGGTTCATCCCCTGTATTTACCTGGACGTAGCAGGGCAGGTTTCGGCCGGTTAACGCGAATTCTTTGGCAAGTGCGATGGCAAGGTTTGGCCGATCGAGGGTTTGTACGACATCGAAGAGACTTGCGGCCTTGCGTACTTTATTTGTTTGTAAGGGGCCGATCAGATGCAATTCGGCATCGGGAAATTCAGCTTTTAGCGCGGGCCACTTTTCTTCAGCTTCCTGTACTCTGTTTTCACCGAAAATACGTTGGCCTTCCGACAAGGCGAGGCGAATTGGCTCGGTCGGAAACATCTTTGAGACAGCACATAATTCGATATCTGCGACTGTTCGGTTGACTTTAACTGCCGCCTCCGCGATCAGGTCATGGACGTTAACTAAGTTTTGTCCGATTGACCGACTATTTGTCATTTTTATTTCTCCGTCATAGTTCTTTTCCCGAACCAAAGAAACAACTGGAAATTAGGCGCTAATTTCCGCATATAGGCGAGGATGAACCGAAAAGTAATCCGTGTTTTTTCGCTTTTGACCGTTGCGTCTATCATCGCAGGTTGCTCGATGTTTGGCGACGACGAAAAGTCGTCTTCGTCGAGTGGACAGGTTAAACGCGTCGAGAGTAATAGCTCAGGACCTGATAAGGGGCTTCTGAACACCTGGTTTGGGCTTAACGATCAGCCGGGGGGTGAGGGATCGTCCTCGGGGACTGGTATTAGTGTAAACGGGTTTTTGTGGCGCGCAGCATTAGACACCATTTCGTTTATGCCGTTGGCACAGGCAGATCCGTTCGGTGGCATCATATTGACCGATTGGTATCGCCCAGCTGAAACGGAGGGTGAACGTTTCAAGGTGAATG
This sequence comes from Alphaproteobacteria bacterium, assembly GCA_018665505.1. The sequence goes on along the minus strand of JABJCS010000529.1, from coordinate 19,163 downwards.
TCTATATTCTTGATAGTGAGTTGCGCGCCGACGGATTGCGGGTTTCGGTTTTTCGACAGCGCCGCGAACCGAACGGCGGATGGGTAAACGCAAAGGTAAGCGCGGACACGGGGACAAACCTCGAAAATGCCATTTTAAAACGCGCCCGTCAGATGCGGGTCAACCTCCAATAGACCGGTTTTGAGGGCGAACGCTCTCGCTAGGATAATTAGGTGAGGCGCAGGCTGACGTAATGGACCGTTATAACTTTAAAACATCTGAAACGAAGTGGCGGAAAGTATGGGAGGAAAGTGGGAGTTTTTCCGCTTCCGTCGATGCCGAGCGACCTAAGTATTATGTCCTGGAGATGTTTCCATATCCGTCCGGCCGTATCCACATGGGCCACGTCCGCTGTTATACAATCGGCGATGTCGTCGCGCGCTATAAACGTGCAAATGGCTATAATGTCCTACACCCGATGGGCTGGGATTCCTTTGGTTTACCTGCGGAGAACGCTGCATTCGAAAACAAAGTTCCTCCGGCGAAATGGACTCGCGAAAACGTCGCGGCGATGCGCGAACAGTTGAAGTCCATGGGCCTGTCCTATGATTGGCAACGGGAATTGTCGACTTGCGAGCCGGGATATTATCGGCACGAGCAAAAGATGTTTTTGGATTTTCTGGAAGCCGGACTAGCCTATAAACGTGAATCTTGGGTGAACTGGGATCCAGTTGAACAAACGGTCTTGGCGAACGAGCAAGTCATAGACGGATGTGGCTGGCGGTCTGGCGCACCGGTGGAACGCCGGTTGCTTTCTCAATGGTTCTTACGCATTACCGAGTATGCCGACGACCTTTTGGAATCGTTGGAAGAGTTAGACCGGTGGCCGGATCAAGTACGGCTTATGCAAGCGAATTGGATCGGCCGTTCCGAAGGTGCAGAGGTGCATTTCGAACTTGTCGATCGGGATGACCGATTAGAAGTCTTTACGACCCGGCCCGATACTTTGTTCGGCGCCAGCTTTTGCGCTATTGCCACCAATCATCCATTGGCTGTGGAATTAGCGGAATCCAATGCCGAGTTAGCGGCGTTTATTGAACGCTGCAATCGTATCGGAACCAGCGAAGCTGCGATTGAGACGGCGGAGAAAGAAGGCTTCAAGACGTCGTTGAGTGTTCGACACCCGTTTTCCCACGATTGGGAGTTGCCGGTTTATGTCGCGAATTTCGTGCTGATGGAATACGGCACAGGCGCCATTTTCGGGTGTCCGGCGCATGACCAGCGAGATTTGGACTTTGCGCGGAAATATGAGTTGAATGTTTTGCCGGTCGTCGCTCCCAAGGATACAGATCCGGCGGAAATGGAGGTCGGAACCGAAGCGTTTGTTGACGATGGCGTTATTATTAATTCGGAATTTTTAGATGGTTTGGACGTAGTTTCCGCCAAGAAACTCGCGATCAGGACCTTGGAAGAGCAAGGATCTGGGAGATCCAAAATAACCTATCGTCTGCGCGATTGGGGTGTCTCCCGACAGCGCTATTGGGGATGCCCGGTGCCGGTCATTCACTGCGAGAGCTGTGGGACGGTTCCGGTGCCGGAGGATCAACTGCCAGTGACGTTACCGGATGAAGTTGATTTCGAACAATCCGGTAATCCATTGGACCGCCATCCGACATGGAAACATGTTGCTTGCCCATCCTGTGGCGGCGCTTCCGAACGGGAAACTGACACGTTTGATACGTTTTTCGAGTCATCTTGGTATTTTGCGCAGTTTGGCGCCAAGGCGCAGAGCGATTTGTTTTCTCGTGAAGAAGCCGATTATTGGATGCCTGTGGATCAGTATATCGGTGGTATTGAACACGCGATCTTGCATCTACTCTATTCCCGGTTTTTCTGCCGCGCGTTGACGGATTGTGGTTATCTTGATGTTAAGGAGCCGTTTGCGGGTTTATTGACGCAAGGCATGGTTTGTCACGAGACTTACCGAGCGAGTGAAGATGCAGGTGGGGGCTGGTTGTTTCCTGAACAGGTAGAACGCACTGCCGACGGTTCTTTCCAGCATATCGAAACCGGAGAGCCTGTAATTGCCGGGCGATCCGAGAAAATGAGTAAATCGCGCAAGAACGTTGTCGACCCGGCGTCTATCATTGATTCCTACGGTGCCGACACAGCGAGATTGTTTATGTTGTCCGATAGTCCGGCAGCGCGGGATTTAGAATGGACGGATTCGGGTATTGATGGCGCTTGGCGCTACACGAACCGGTTATGGCGATTGATTGCGGAACCTGAGTTTTCGATTGCGGCGGTAGGTTTGCCACAACCGGCCAGCTTGGATGATGGTTCGGAGGAGTTTTTACGCAAGGTTCATAAAACAATCGCCGAGGTTTCGGCCGATTTTGATCAGTTTCGATTTAATCGTGCGGTTGCCCGTATCCGGGAATTAACCAATGCGTTGAGTGCTTTAGAGGGCGACGGTGAAGACCGCGCGTGGGCGCGGCGATTTGGATGCGAGGTAGCCATTCAGTTAATCGCGCCCGTGATGCCGCACTTGGCTGAGGAATTGTGGTCGCTGTTAGGACATACAGCATTATTGACCTCTGTGGATTGGCCGAAAGCGGAAGAGAAATATTTATCGGAAGATACGGTTACCGTTGCCGTTCAAGTAAACGGTAAACTTCGCGGGACCATTGAGGTACCCGCCGATGTAGATTCAGCGGTCGCGGAGGAAAAGGCGTTGGCGTTGGAGAATGTTATGCGGGCGACAAACGGCTCGCCGCCACGTAAAGTCATCGTGGTGCCAAATAAGGTGATTAATGTCGTCGTTTAAGACACTCTTGCTGGTTGGACTACTCGCAACGCTGGGCGCTTGCGGATTTCGACCGCTTTACGGCGGAGCGGAAAATAGCGCTATTAATCAACAACTTGCCCACATTGAGATTTCGGCGATTGAGGATCGCATCGGACAACAGGTGCATAATTTGTTGTTGGATCGATTCCATTCCGGGGGGCGACCACAGAAACCATTTTATACATTAACCGTTAGATTGGCGATCAGCACGGAAGAGATCGGCCTTAAATTTACCGAAGAGGCGACCCGTGCGCGGCTCACCTTGAAAGTGAGTTATTTCCTCACGGACAATGGGTCAGGAAAGATTTTGACGGAAGGTGGGGTTAGATCTGTGAACAGTTATAATATTTCCGATTCTCTATTTTCGCGCCTGGCCTCCGAAGAAAATGCAAAAGAACGCGCGGCCCGCGAAGTGAGCGACAAGATAAAGACACGGCTAAGCCTTTATTTTTCCCAACAAGGCGTTTGAGGACGTTGTGAAGGTTTCAGCCGGGCGCGCCGATAGTTTCGTAAAGTCCCCACCACCGGATTTACGCGTGGCACTTGTTTACGGACCGGACGAGGGACTTGTCCGTGAACGATCAATAAAACTCGGTGTCAGCGTAGTTGCAGACCTATCCGACCCATTTTTAGTTTGCGAGTTAACCGGTGCTGAGATCGCCGCGGACCCAGCGCGGTTGGCCGACGAGGTTTCTGCGATTTCGATGATGGGGGGGCGACGGCTGATTCGCGTCCGCGAGGCCGGGGACAATATCGCGTCCATTATAGAATCGGTGATCCAGAATACCCCGGGTGATGCCCTTACCGTCCTTCAAGCAGGACAACTCAGTCCACGATCCGCATTGCGAAAACTCGCGGAGAAGTCGGATGATGCCGCCGCAATTGCCTGTTATGCCGACGACGCAGGCAGCCTGGATGGCGTTATTCGTGAAACACTCGCGGAAAACGACGTTCGCATAACCTCCGAAGCTGCCGGATGGTTGATGGGTCGCCTTGGGTCGGACCGTGGCGTCTCGCGCAGTGAAATTGAAAAACTGGCTTTGTTCTCTGGGCCTGGGTCCGAAGTGGATTTGGAGACAGCGATGGCCAGTGTCGGCGATAGCGCCGCCGACTCCATGGATGATTTGATCTATTCCGCCGGCGACGGAGATTCAAATGGCGTCGATCTCTTTCTCATGCGTTCTTTTCAAGCTGGCGCCTCCTCCGTCGGTATCCTCCGTGCACTCACCAACCACTTGATGAAGTTGGAAAGCGCAGGGGTACGAATTGCGCAAGGAGAAGAAGCCGCCCGCGTTTTGAAATCCCTGCGGCCACCGGTTTTTTATAAATTGGAGCGTCGATTTCAAGGCCAACTTAAGATTTGGCGCGGTAACGCATTGGCGCGCGGACTGCAATTAACGCTGGAGGCGGAACTTCAATGCAAACGGACGGGCATTCCGGAAGAGTTGGTATGTGGGCGGGCCCTGCTCCAAATCGCGAGTTTAGCGCGCCAACAACGGCGCGCCCGTTAATCCTCTAAGCGTTTTCCCCACCGGTAATACGTTGTAGGACGTCGTCGAGCTGTTCGAGGCTTCGATAATGCATCTTTAGCGTTCCCGATTCGCCCTGTTCGTCTATTTCTACCTTTAATCCCAATAGGTTACCGAGATCTCGCTCGAGCGCTGCGGTATTCGGATCCTTATCCGAATCAGCCGCGCGACGAGACCCGCTCGTTTGCCCACTGTCTCGCTCTCGGCGAATCATGGCTTCGGTTTGACGGACGTTCAGCGCTTTTTTCATCACCGCCGCCGCCGCCGCACTAGGATCTTCGGCGCCGAGCAACGCGCGCGCGTGACCGGCACTTAACTGGCCGTCCTGTACTTTATCGCGAACGTCTTCCGGCAGTGCAAGGAGCCGCATCGTATTGGCGACATGGCTACGACTTTTGCCTATCTCACGCGCCAAATCTTCTTGGGTGCGCGCGAATTGATCCATCAGGCGGCGATAGCCTTCGGCTTCCTCGATGGCAGTAAGGTCTTCGCGTTGTAGGTTTTCGATTAGCGCAATTTCGAGCGCTTCTTGATCGTCGAGTTCCTTAACGATTACCGGCACATCGTGGAGGCCTGCCGTTTGTGCGGCCCGCCAGCGGCGCTCACCCGCAATGATTTCGTATCGATCTTGTTGGTCGTCCAGCCGGCGTACTAAAATTGGCTCTAGGACACCCTTTTCTCTCACAGATTGGGCGAGTGCCTGGAGTGCATCTGGATCAAAATGCCGGCGCGGTTGGAATGCACCGGTTTGAAGATATTCGACCGGAAGGGTCCGACCGTCGCTTTGGCCGACCGCTGTCGGGCTTTCCTCCGGCAAATCGTCGCCGAGTAAGGCCGAGAGCCCACGTCCCAAAGATTTACGTTTGCCTTGTTGCGTCATCATACATCGAGCTCCCGCTCACGCTTCAGGATTTCACCGGCCAAATGAATGTAGGCTCGGCTGCCGGCACAACGCCAATCGTATAACAGCACCGGTTTTCCGAAAGACGGCGCTTCGGAAATACGAACATTTCGCGGAATTACGGTTTTATAGACCTTATCGCCGAAATGCTCTCGAACGTCGGCCGCCACCATGTCCGACAAATTATTCCGACGATCGTACATGGTCAGCACGACACCTTGAATCTCAAGCTCAGGGTTAAAGCTGTGACGAACCCGTTCGATGGTACGCACGAGATGACTCAATCCTTCCAATGCATAAAACTCGCATTGCAATGGCACCAAAACCGAATCGGCGGCGCACAGCGCATTCAACGTCAACAGACCCAACGCGGGCGGGCAGTCGATCAGGATATAATCATAATCGTCGTTCAGCCCCTCGAGCGCAGCGGACAAGCGAAACTCGCGGTTCTCGGCGTCCAAGAGTTCGAGTTCCGCGCCCGCCAGATGAACCGATGCGGGTATCAGCCCCAATCCTGGGACGATGGTTTCGACAATTGCGTCGACGGCCGGTGTTTCGTTGACCAACAAATCGTAGACGGTCGGACGATCCTCCCGCTGCGTCAGATCCAACCCGGTGCTGGCGTTTCCCTGCGCATCGATATCGATCAACAACACGCGCAACTCATTGGCAGCCAAGGCAGTCGCTAAATTGACGGCTGTCGTTGTCTTGCCGACACCACCCTTCTGATTGGCAACCGCGATTATGCGAGTTTGGTGTACGGCGGGCGCCATCATTGGCGTTTCGGCTTCAATCATGAGCGGCAATGACACGGGCAACGGACTCCATTTTGAGAATGGATCCATCCGGATTGGTCACACTCGGATGAATTTCCAATTTCATTGTCCAATTATTCTTTAAGTGGGTCAATTCATTTTTCAAATCTTTTCCTTTAAGGAATAAATAGATTGTGTTCGGTGTAGTAACTGATTGTGATAATTCAGTCAGCTTGGTGAGTGGCGCCAAAGCGCGTGCGGTTATCACTCCAGCCACTATATTTTCGAGATGTTCCACACGTGATTCCACGATCTCGACAGGTGTTTTCGTTACTCGGGCTGCTTCGCGCAAGAAGCTGCATTTCCGCGAATCGGATTCGACTAGCTTGATATCGGGTACGCCCATGATAGCCAAGATAAGCCCCGGCAGACCCGCGCCCGAACCGATATCGACAACGGGCGTTTTGTCCTTCGGAATGTAAGGCATCAATTGTCCGCAGTCGAGCACATGGCGGCCCCAGGCGTCGGCGATCGTTCCCGGTCCAATGAGGTTGATTGCCCGTTGCCATTTCAATAAAAGCTCGACATAGATTTTGAGTCGCTCCAGTGTTTCACGTGAAACACCGAGTTGCACGCCAACTTGCTCAGCCGTCAAATACTCAGTCACCGACCTCAGCAACCCCGCGTTTCACATGACGGAGAATAGCGACAATCGCTGCCGGGGTCACCCCGGAAATGCGGGACGCCGCCCCTAAAGTCGCCGGTTGGGAGACCCTCAGCTTCTCACACACTTCCGTCGACAATCCACCGATCGCTTGGTAATCCAGGCTTTCCGGAAGCGGTAATGCCTCATCCCGGCGATAAGCCGACACATCCGCTTCCTGACGTACAAGATAGCCCGCATAAAGCGCATCGATCTCTAATTGCTCCGAAATTTCCGAGGCCATTCCGGCCAGCGTCGGCCAAATGCCGGCGAGCCGGTCAACGGAAACGTCTGGCATCGCCAACAAATCAAACGCCGTACGGCTTACACCATTAAGGCTCACGTCGATGCCATGCTTTGCCAACTCATTGGGACTTGCCTTTGTAGACGCCACCAATGCACGCGCCGCCCCTAGCGCCGCTTCCTTAGCGCGCCAAACCCTTTCCCGTTCCGAACTCACACATCCCGCCGTCAAACCAATTGATGTCAGGCGCTGATCCGCGTTATCCGCACGTAGGCGCAAACGGTATTCGGCGCGCGAGGTAAACATACGGTACGGCTCATTGGTTCCCTTGGTAACGAGGTCATCGATCATCACGCCAATATACGCATCCGCCCGATCCAGAATCAGCGATTCGGTACCAGATGCTGCCCGGGCTGCATTCAGACCCGCCATTAACCCTTGAGCGGCCGCTTCTTCATACCCGGTCGTGCCGTTGATCTGTCCGGCCAAATAAAGTCCTGGAATACGTTTCGTCTCGAGGCTCCCGCGTAATTCACGCGGATCCACATAATCATATTCTATCGCATAGCCGGGCCGCAGAATGGTCGCGCGCTCCAATCCCGGGATTGTTCCAAGCAGCGCCCGTTGAACCTCCTCCGGCAAGGAGGTGGAAATACCGTTCGGGTAGACCGTATGATCGTCTAACCCTTCTGGCTCCAAGAAGATTTGGTGCGAATGCCGATCCGCGAAACGCACAACTTTATCCTCGATGGACGGGCAGTATCGGGGGCCTGTGGATTCGATCTGACCAGAATACATAGGGGACCGTTCTAAATTCTCCCGAATAACCTCATGGCCCAACGGAGTTGTGCCCGTGATATGACAGGAAATCTGCGGTGTTGTAATCTTTTCAGTCAAATAGGAGAACGGCACGGGAGGATCATCGCCTCTTTGCTCATCCAGGCTCTGCCAATCTATCGTCCGCCCGTCTAGGCGCGGCGGTGTCCCCGTCTTCAAGCGTCCCAGTAAAAACCCAGCACGTTCCAACGTTCGAGAAAGACCGTAGGATGCTTCGTCACCCACTCGGCCCGCCGGAATCTTCTTCTCACCGATATGAATAAGTCCGCGCAAAAATGTACCGGTGGTAAGGATGACACGACCAGCCTTTAATGTACGACCATCGACCAGCACAACACCGCAAACGCTCCCTTCCCGATCAAGAACGAGATCGTCCACTTCCGCCGCCATCAGATCCAAGTTCTCGTCCGACCTCAACAAAGCTTGCATGGCATTGCGATACAATTTTCGATCAGCCTGCGCACGCGGACCCTGTACCGCCGGGCCCTTCGACCGATTCAACAATCGAAATTGGATGCCGGCAGCATCGATGACACGGGCCATCACTCCATCGAGCGCATCGATTTCCCGCACAAGATGCCCCTTTGCAAGCCCGCCGATCGCAGGATTACAAGACATCTCACCAATTGTCTCGAGCTTATGGGTAACCAAGAGTGTCGCCGCGCCAAACCGCGCCGCCGCGGCCGCAGCCTCCGAACCAGCGTGTCCGCCGCCGATGACAATGACATCCCAGGCTGTACTTTCTAGGTCGCTCATTGGCGGAACTTAGGGGCTGGGACTACCGGTGACAAGCGAGAGAATGCAATATCGCCGACCTTTCCCCGATACATATGTAATTGTTTCACGTGAAACATCATTTTCCGATACAGAAGTCACGAAACACGATATCGAGTAAATCCTCCACATCAAATGTCCCAGTGATTCGCCCCAAAGCCCGCATGGCCAGCCGCAGATCCTCCGCCACGAGTTCTGGAAGTCGCGCTGTTTTCGCCCGCTGGAGCGCTTCAAGACACTCAGCCACTGATTCCCGGTGACGTGCCCGGGTAATCACCGGTGCATCACCACCATCGTAGCGGTTTCGAACGGCCTCAGTTAAAGCCGATATAAAATCAGCGATTCCCTCCCCCGTACGCACGGACAAAGGAAAGAGCCCGAGGTCACCCTCAACAGGCAATACATCACAACGCCCAATGTCTATCTTATTGAGAATAGTAAAGGAATCCTCCGCTCCATATAAAGAATCCTCCCCCGCCGAAGCGGACGATCCATCCAATACCACCACTCTAATATCAGCTGACCGTCCCCGCTCCCGCGCACGTCGAATTCCTTCCGCCTCAACGCCCTCCTCCACCTCTCGAAGACCCGCAGTATCCGATAAAACGACCGGAAATCCCGCCAAATCCAACCGTACCTCAATTACATCCCGAGTCGTGCCGGCCGTCTCTGACACAATGGCCGCGTCCCGTCCCGCCAACGCATTCATTAAACTCGACTTACCCGCGTTCGGTGGACCTAATATAGCCACCTCAATGCCCGACCGAAGACGCTCCCCGAGTTTGCCATCATCAAGATGTTGTGTGAGTTCTAGCTCTAACACCAAGATATCCGCTTGTACATCAGATAAGATGCTCTCGGGTAATTCTTCATCCGGAAAATCGATCGCCGCCTCAACATAGGCGAGACGGCGCATCAACCGTGTTCGCCAAGACTCATACAACTCGCCCAAAACACCAGAAGCCTGACGCCGAGCCTGCCGGCGTTGCACCTCGGTCTCGGCATCAATTAAATCCGCCAGACCTTCCGCCACTGTGAGATCCATCTTGTCGTTAAGGAAGGCCCGTTTGGTAAACTCACCTGGCTCTGCCAACCTCGTTCCCCCGCACTCCCCTATTGCCCTCAGCACGGACGCGACCACCGCTGCACCACCATGAATATGAAATTCGACAATGTCCTCACCGGTAAAACTGCGAGGCGACGGAAACCACACCGAAAGGCCCTCATCCAAAATCTCTCCGGTTTTCGGCATCCGTACCCGGCACAAACGTACTGCCCGAGGTGAAGGTAGCACATCACCGGAAAGCTCCTTCAACACGTCACCGGCAAGTGGGCCAGATACCCGTACCACCGCCACACCTGCGCGCCCTGCTCCCGAAGAAAGGGCATAAATCGTAGCGCTCATCTGAAAATCATCCGCGCTATTCGGAATCCCGAGCCGAACCAGCACCAAATTGTGAGCCAAACTGAGACCAAAACGCCCTCTGCATTTCCTCCATCCCACTACCGCTCCCGGACATCCAGCTCTTCATCATCGCGTCGGGATCTAGTGACGAAATATTTTCCATCATCTGGTCCCGATAGGCCTTCAATAGTTCTTCCTGCATCGGCGCAACATCCGGTAGACCGAGGAACCGCCGCGCTTCCTCGGGCGAACATTCTATATTCATCGTAATTTTCATTAATTCGTCCTCGAAAAGGGGGTTGTGCCCCTGGCTCTTAACCGCAAGGTATAGAAGCTACGAATTCCCCGCAACGCCGCCACCGGAAACCGCTTTATGTCCCAAAACGAACTCGACCGCGAAACCAGCCCCTACCTGCTCCAACACAAGAATAATCCCGTACATTGGACGGCATGGGGCGACGCCGCATTCGAGCGCGCGCGTACGGAGAACAAACCCATTCTCCTATCAGTCGGATACGCCGCCTGCCATTGGTGCCACGTCATGGCCCATGAAAGTTTCGAAGACACCGCTATTTCCGCAGTCATGAACGACCTCATGATCAATATTAAAGTCGACCGTGAGGAACGCCCCGATATCGACACCATATATCAATCCGCTCTCTCCATGATGGGCGAGCAAGGCGGCTGGCCGCTAACGATGTTCCTCACTCCCGAAGGTCAGCCCTTTTGGGGTGGTACCTATTTTCCACCCACAGCCCGATATGGACGGCCGGGATTCAGCGACGTTTTAAACGCCGTCGCCACAACATTCGCTAGTGACCCGCAACGGGTTCAGAAAAATGTCGATGCCCTCAAGGAAGGCTTGGCACAACTCTCCCAACCCCAGGCAGGAGCTGGCATTTCTGCTGAAATTACAGATCAGGTCGCACGCCGTTTGCTGAATGAAATCGACATGACCCGAGGTGGCATCAAAGGTGCGCCCAAATTCCCTCAAACCGGAATCTTCGAGCAGCTTTGGCGCGCCTGGCAACGCACCGGTGACGAAGCCTTTAAAAACGCCGTCACCGTCAGTCTCAATAATATCTGCCAAGGAGGCATCTATGATCACTTACGCGGTGGGTTCTCGCGATACTCGGTCGATGAGATGTGGCTCGCCCCACATTTCGAGAAAATGCTCTACGACAATGCCGAGCTGATCGATCTTCTCACCCTTGTTTGGCAGGAAACAAAATCACCACTTTACGAACAGCGAATAGATGAAACAGTTGAATGGCTAAAGGCGGAAATGATCGACGACGGCGGTGGTATCGCCAGCAGTCTCGACGCAGATAGCGAGGGCGAAGAAGGAAAATTCTATGTCTGGAGCGTAGCAGACGTTTCCCGCCTCCTCGGCGAAGACGCCGCAGAATTTAGCCGCATCTATGACGTCGACGACCACGGCAATTGGGAAGAAAAAACAATCCTGAACCGACTCAACACAATGCCGCACCTGAACACTGAAACGGAAGCCCGCATGGCCAAATGCAGGGCAATATTGCTCGCCGAACGGAATAAACGCATTCGGCCCGGAAAAGACGATAAGGTCTTAGCCGATTGGAACGGATTAATCATCGCCACACTCGCCTTTGCGAGCCAAACGTTCAAGCGCCCCGACTGGCTCACCATTGCGCAAGACGCCTATGCTTTTGTGCAAACCAACATGACCGACAACAACCGGATGCTGCACAGTTGGTGCGCCGGCGAAGCACGCCATCCCGCAACGCTGGACGATCATGCGAATATGGCACGCGCAGCAGTAGCTCTTTATGAAAGCACCGGTAACTCCGGTTATCTCGACGACACCCGCAAACTCACCGCCCAAATCGACGCCTATTATCGCGATGAAAACGGCGGTTATTTCTTCGCCGCAAACGACACCCCCAACCTCATAACCCGCACCAAGAACGCCAACGACAACGCCACTCCCTCAGGAAACGGAACATTGGTCGGCGTTTTCGCTCGAATGTATTATCTCACCGGAGACGAGACCTACCGAACCCGCGCCGAGAGCATCGTCAAAGCGTTTGCCGGAGAAGTCGCCCGCAACTTCTTCCCCCTTTCGACATTACTGAATTCAAACGAATTGCTGAACCGGGGCCTGCAAATCGTCATCATCGGCGATCGTGCGAACTCTGACACAGCCGCGCTTTTGGATGCACTCGAAAATCACTCTCTACCGGACCGCATTTTAAATGTCATCGCGACGGCTAAACATTTGCCTGACGGTCACCCGGCCACGGGCAAAGATCAAATCGACGGAAAACCCACAGCCTACGTATGCGAAGGTCCGGTCTGTAGCCTCCCGATGTCGACGCCGGAGGACCTAAGCGCCTTCCTCGCAATAAAACCGACACCATGAACAGCGGCACCATCGACAGTCCCTTCGGGCCCATCACATTTACCGTCGAAGAGGGTTTCGTCACCCTTGTTAAATTCGAACCAGGTGAGGATAATTTCGACGGCGGTGACCCCGTCGTGGCGGAAACGGCGCGCCAACTTCGCGAATACGCCGCCGCCGCACGGTTTTCATTCGACCTCCCTCTCGCCCCGGCATTCTCCGATTTCCAATCGCAAATTCGCCGATGCATGATCGCCATTCCTTACGGAGAAATGCGAACCTATGGCGAATTGGCAAAAGAACTCGGTAGCGCGTCCCAGGCCGTCGGCCAAGCCTGCGGCGCCAACCCGATACCGATTATCATCCCTTGTCACCGTGTCGTCGCCTCGGGCGGAAAGCTCGGTGGGTTTTCCGGTGGCGACGGCGCCCCGACAAAAAAGAAACTTCTCAACCACGAAGCGGTTTACGCCCCGTGACAATTGGCTAAACACTGGGATATTCTGGCATTAACCTATCACGCCGCCGAAATCCTCGGCTCATATTCAACATCATTTCAGGGAGCGCTGTATGCCCCGAGCTATACAAATTCAAAAACAAGGGAAGCCGAGTGTCATGAAGTGGGTCGACGTCCCACTCGCGAAACCAAAAAGCGGCGAAATCCTCATCAATCAAAGCCATGTCGGCCTCAATTATATCGACGTCTATCACCGTAGCGGGCTCTACCCCTTGCCGATGCCCCATGGAATCGGCATGGAAGCCGCCGGAACCATCGAAGCGATCGGCAGAAACGTCAAAGGCCTTAAGGTTGGCGACCGCGTCGCCTATGCATCCGGCCCCCCAGGTTCTTATACCGAAGCTCGGGTCATGCCAGCTGAGAGAGTCGTAAAGCTACCTGATTGGATTTCAAACGAGCAAGCCGCCGCTATGATGCTGCAAGGCATGACCACGGAATATTTGATCCGCCGAACCTTCAAGGTAAAAGCTGGTCAGACAATTCTATTCCACGCCGCCGCCGGCGGTGTCGGCCTGATCGCTTGCCAATGGATGAAGCAACTCGGCGCCACCGTGATCGGCACCGTCGGCAGCCCAGCCAAAGCCAAACTCGCGAAGGCCCATGGCTGCGATCATGTCATCAATTACAACAAACAAGATTTCGTGAAGCGGGTGCAAAGCATCACCAAAGGTGAAGGCGTGCCGGTGGTTTATGACTCCGTCGGCAAGTCCACATATGAGGGCTCGCTCGATTGTCTCAGCCCGTTGGGGACATTTGTCTCCTTCGGCAATGCTTCGGGTCCAATTCCGGCGGTTGATGCCGGCATGCTCTCGCAAAAGGGCTCGCTCTTCTTTACGCGGCCAACGTTGATGACCTACACCGCAAAAAGTTCCGACCTCGCCGCCTCCGCGCGGGCGTTGTTCGGGGCCGTCAAAAAAGGCGTCAAAATCGAGATCAATCAGCGCTATGCACTGAAAGATGCAAAACAGGCGCATATTGATTTAGAAGCCCGGAAAACCACCGGCTCGACCATTCTCGAAGTTTGATCTAAACGCGATAAAATAGCTAAAAGTTAAGGCCCCCTCCTCGGAGCGGGGCCTTTTCTTTTACGCACGAGAATGTGGGTCGTTCCACTCTCAAATTAATCCGGCGATATTTGATTCCATCTCCGTATCGAATCCGTTCCATTGGGCTACAAATGTAGTCCAGCCCCTCGCCAACCCGAACGATAGATCCGATAAAGGCGACTTTACTGGTTCATTGCGTCGAAGAAGTCATTGTTATTCTTGCTATCTTTCAATTTCTCAATCAAGAACTCCATCGCGTCCGTCGTACCCATCGGCGTGAGAATTCGGCGCAAGACCCACATCTTCGCCAAAGTCCCCGCAGGCACCAAGAGCTCTTCTTTCCGCGTTCCGGATTTTTGGATATCGATCGCCGGGAAAGTCCGTTTGTCTGACAACTTACGATCCAAAACGATCTCCGAGTTGCCTGTACCTTTAAACTCTTCGAAAATAACCTCGTCCATGCGGCTGCCGGTATCAATCAAGGCAGTCGCGATGATCGTTAACGAACCCCCCTCCTCAATATTTCGCGCGGCGCCAAAGAAACGTTTGGGACGCTGCAACGCATTCGCATCTACGCCGCCGGTGAGAACCTTGCCGGAGCTCGGCACGACGGTGTTATACGCACGTGCCAAACGGGTGATCGAATCCAGCAGAATGACCACGTCGTGTTTGTGCTCAACTAAACGTTTCGCCTTTTCAATCACCATTTCCGCGACCTGGACGTGACGCACTGCGGGCTCATCAAAAGTCGAGCTAACGACTTCGCCGTTCACGGAGCGCGCCATATCGGTCACTTCTTCCGGCCGTTCATCGATCAACAGGACGATCAGATAAACTTCCGGATGGTTGCTGGTAATCGCATGCGCAATATTCTGCATGATCACCGTCTTACCAGTCCGCGGCTGCGCCACAATCAAGCCACGCTGCCCTTTGCCGAGTGGCGCCACCAATTCAATTACGCGGCAGGTGTTATCGCGTTTCTTACCGTCGGCAACATCTTCATCAACTTCCAGATTGAGGTGCTCTTCGGGATAAAGCGGCGTCAGGTTATCGAAATTGATGCGATGGCGAACACTGTCCGGCTCATCAAAATTAATCTTATCCACCTTCAACAAGGCGAAATATCGTTCGCCATCCTTCGGCGCCCGAATCTCCCCTTCCACGGTGTCTCCAGTGCGCAGGCCAAATCGGCGTACCTGGCTCGGACTCACATAAATATCGTCTGGACCTGGCAGATAATTCGCTTCGGGAGAACGTAAAAAACCGAACCCATCCTGCAATACCTCCAAAACACCATTGCCGACGATTGGCACTTCATCCTCGGCTAGTTGTCGCAAGATCGAAAACATCATGTCCTGCTTGCGTAACGTGCTCGCATTCTCGACCTCGAGCTCCTCAGCGAAGGCAAGGAGCTCAGCCGGAGTTTTCTTTTTCAGATCTTGAAGGTGAATTGGTTTTACGGTCATTTTACCATCGCTTGGAAAAATCGGGATGCCGCGTAGCGCTTAGGGCTTTCGCGAACCGCCAGTGGACCGGGCGGGACATCCGAAAAGGAAAGGGAACGCTTCGGCCGCCAAGACTGACGTCCGTTGCAGGCCCCAACGGCCACAAAGTCGCGCTCAGGTCAAGTGAAATTTAGACTAATAAAAAGTCCGATTCCCGAAATTAAACGGGAAATCAAAACGGCTTGACGACAACCAACACAACAATTGCGATCATCAACAGTGTCGGAACCTCATTCGCAATACGAAAATACTTCGCACTACGCACGTTATTGTCCTGCTCGAAATCCTTCCGCCAGCGCGCCATCGCCATGTGCGCCACTGACATCGATATCACCAGCAGTAACTTGCCGTGAAACCAAACTTCTGAAAACGCTTCAGTGATATAGGCCAACCATAAACCAAAAATCCAAGACGCGATCATCGCAGGCGTCATAATTGCCCGAAACAGCCGCCGTTCCATGGTTTTGAATGTCTCCGATAACTCAGAGCCGCGTTTGGCCTCCACGTGATAGATAAACAACCTTGGCAAATACAGCAGACCGGCCATCCACGATATAACCGAAATGATGTGAAGTACCAAAATCCACTCGAACATGATCTACCCTATTCCGAGATCGGACATTGTAGACAATCGGACGAACAAATACGACGACCTTCAGGTCCGGAAAGGCCAATGTTTCGTGATCGCGCGCCACTTACAAGATCCGCCAATCCATTGATAAACAACTTATCATCTGCAACCGTCCCTACTCTCGTATAAGACGCGACGCCGGCATCTTCCGCTAATTCACGATATTCAATGTCAAGTTCGACCAATGTTTCAGAATGCTCCGAGACAAAGGCAATTGGCACTACGATAAGCCCCATTCCTTCAACTCCCGCCAATCGAATTTCATCTTCCGTATACGGCTTAATCCATTCAAGTGGGCCGACGCGACTTTGATAACTCACCCGCCAGTCCAATTCCGGCGCATCCAATCGATCCATCACCGCCGCGGCGGTCCGTTCCACCGCTTCCTTATAGGGATCGCCTTTATCAACGATTTTCTTCGGCAGACCATGGGCGGAAAATAATATACGAATATTCGAATTATTCTCGGCCTCCACTAATGCGATTTTCAGCCGCTCCACCACAGCCGAAATAAATCCAAAATCAATCGGATAACAGCATATACCCTTCGTTATCGCATTAAGATGTGCATTTTTCGACGCCCGCTCCCAGTCCTTGATCGACGAGCCACTTGTCGTCGTTGAATACTGAGGATACAGCGGTAACAAAATCACTTCATCGGCACCCCAAGCCTTAACGTCGGCAGCAACTTCATCAGCCATCGGATGCCAATACCGCATTGCCATGAAACATTTTACATCGTCGTCTACATACCGTTCTTGCAGCACCATCTGTAGAGCGTTCGCTTGCTTCTTGGTATTCGGTACGAGCGGTGACCCCCCACCCAATTGTTCGTAAATTTTCTGCGCGATCGGAGCGCGACGAGTAGAAATAAGCTTAGCGATAAACCACCGAATGGGCTGCGGCACCCCAATAATAGCTTTGTCGTTAAACAGATTAAATAGGAAGGGTTGTACGGCGGACGGACCGTCAGGACCTCCTAAATTAAAGAGGATAATCGCAATTTTACTCATTGATTTAGGTATAATCCCTAACTAAGAGGAAAACTCGCGTACTTTAGACACCAAACGCTGAACCGTCTTTGGATCGGTCTGTTTATCCACACCATGTCCTAAATTGAAAATATGCGGCCGGGACCGACAAGCATCGATAATGCGCTCGACCGCCCGATCCATCTCATTTCCGCCGGTTAACAGAAAGACCGGATCGATATTCCCTTGAACCGGCATTCCCACTGGAAGCGCATCCATTGCCCAATCAAGGGACACTGACGTATCCAATGATACGGCTGTCACGCCTGTATTCTCGGCAAAAGGAACATACATTGGGCCCGCGCCTCTCGGGAATCCAATGATTGGCAGATTCGGCCATTTTTCTCGCAACGCGGCCACAATTTGTCGAATCGGCTCAACTACCCAAGTCATGAACTCTGGCTCAGGTAGCACGCCCGCGTGACTCTCGAATATTTGGACCGCGTCCACACCCGCCTCAACCTTTGCCGAAAGGTGAGCAACCGTAGCCTCGACCAGCAAATCCATTAAACGCCCAAATCCTTCCGGATCGCTGTAACAGAAAGATTTCACCGCATGAAAATCGCGGCTCGTCCGTCCTTCGACCATATAGCAAGCAACCGTCCACGGCGCACCAGCAAAACCGACCAACGCCGTTTCTGCCCCTAACCGCCCGGTCAACCGGGACACGGCTTCATAAACCGGCGCTAGTGTCTTTTGCAGCCCGTCCATCGACAGCAAATCAGCCTCAGTGGCCGATCGGATCGGTTTCAAGACAGGACCCGTTCCTTCGACAAAAGAGACATCCTGACCCAGGCCATCCGGTATTACGAGAATATCGGAAAACAGAATCGCTGCGTCAAAACCATACCGCTCAATTGGCTGCAGCGTAACCTCAACCGCGAACTCAGGCGTATAGCAAAGATCCAAGAAACCCCCAGCTTTCGCACGCAATTCTCGGTATTCAGGTAGATACCGCCCGGCCTGCCGCATCAGCCAAATCGGCGGTGGATCGCGTCGATCGCCTTTTAAAACATCGAGAAACGGTTTGGCCATGAAAGATCGGTCCTATGAAGAAAATTCGAGGAATGTTTGCTCTCAATACAAACTAAATAGGGTCAATAAAAGATAGTTGTTGTTGTTGTGCGGGGGATAATGGGAATCCCCGCTATATTAGAGAGAAGATAAAAACTATGGGGATTAAATCTGAACCTTGTGATTAAAGGATCGATAACGTTCCATAAATATTTGAAATACCATCTCTATTTAAATTATGAACAAGAGAGGATACCTATTCTGTTGGGCTTGGCTATTTGGTCTAAATCACCTCTCATCATAAACGAGTTACCCACCTGTTCAAAAACACCTACAAACATATGAACAAGGGGGATTGATTTCCTGCTATGGGAATGTTGTGTGGATAAAATGAAGTTGTTCAGAAGTTATTGGCTCCATTCGTGAAAGAATTCCATCTTCATCTCGTATCGGATGCTACGGGCGAAACTCTCCATAGTGTCGCACGTGCGTGCTTTGTTCAGTTCGACGGTATTGAACCTGTCGAACACCATTGGCCCCTCGTCCGGACCAAAGGTCAAATCGAGAAGATCGTACGAAATATTGAAGAACATCCAGGCATCGTTTTATTTACGATCGTTAAGGAAGAACTGCGAACCGCATTGGAAATCGGATGTTCTCGATTGCATGTACCTTGTATCTCCGTGCTCGATCCGGTCATCCATGCGTTGACGGCGTTTCTCGGTTTGGAGAGTAGTGGTAAGTCGGGTCGCCAACATACGTTGGACGCGGATTATTTCGACCGTATGGACGCCATGACATACACGCTTAATCATGATGATGGCCAATCTACTCACGATCTCGGGAATGCTGATATCGTGTTGGTTGGTGTCTCGCGAACATCGAAAACACCAACCTGCATTTATCTTGCGAATAGAGGGTTAAAAGCGGCAAACGTCCCGATTGTGCCGGATATGCAATTACCCCCTGTGTTCGATACCTTATCAGGCAACGGTGCGCCCTTAATCGTTGGTTTGACGACAGATCCAAAGCGTTTGGTTCAAGTTCGGCGAAATAGATTGCGTCTGTTG
>JABJCS010000528.1 GCA_018665505.1 Alphaproteobacteria bacterium | reverse complement strand
CGATGCGATGCGATAGTTGCACAGCATCGCGGTCTCCAAACCACCGCCCAAAGCATAGCCTTGGATCGCGGCCACGACCGGCTTCCCGCTCATCTCGACCGTCTCGCGCCATTCGATCGGCGTGGTATTGCCCTTGCCCATCTGTTTGATGTCCGCGCCCGCGATGAATTTGCCGCCATGGCCGATCAACACCATGGCTTTTACGTCCGCGTCCGCATTGCCCTTGGCCACGCATTCCGCCATGCCTTCGGGCACGCCGGGGCTCAAGGCATTGACCGGTGGATTGTCGACGGTGATGACGCCGATAGCGCCGCGCTTCTCGAAACGAACGAGTTCGGACATAGTATATCTCCCGAGGTGTTATCACTTTCCCGGCAATGCCGGGTTTGACTATTAGATAGCGCATGGCACGATATTGGACACGGGAAATCTAAGACGGATAGGAACGGTAGTCATGGCGGAAACAGCGGTTGATTTATCGATTTCAGATACTCCCACGGTCTCTGGGCCGGAGGTCTGGCACGGCCCCCAAATGGCGGCACGGCAAGACGAATGGGTCTATGAAATTTCCGCCGATGATAACGCCGCATTGGACGCTGGAACCCAAGTAGCGCTGGCAACCGGCAAGGATATTCTAGATATCGTCGCCGAAGATTTTCCGTTGGGCTCGTTCACGCCGACGCTGATGACCATCCGCGAGGAGCTCTTACGCGGACGCGGTTTCAAATTGATACGAGGTGTGCCGATCGAGGGCCGCACTATTGCGGATATCGCCATGATGTATTGGGGCATCGGTACTCATCTCGGCTATGCTGTATCGCAAAACGCCAAGGGCCATGTCCTCGGCCATGTGAAAGACTTGGGCCTGAATTACGACGATCCGATGGCGCGCGGCTATCAAACCTCGGCGCGGCTGCCCTACCACACCGATTATTCCGATTTGGTTGGCCTCTTGTGCATGAAGACCGCGCAATCCGGCGGCCTCAGTTCAATTGTTAGCTCCGCGGCGATTTACAATCAAATGAACGCCGAACGGCCCGATCTCGCCGACGCCTTGATGCAACCTCTCTACCGGACCCGTTGGGGTGAAGTCGGTGGCGACCGACCGCCCTGGGTCGAAGTACCTACCTTCAACCCCTATGAAGGTGGCGTGAGCACGAGCTATGTGCGTAGCGCCGTCCGCAAGGCCCAATTGATGCCGGAAGTACCGCGCGTCACCGAAAAACAAGAAGAAGCCATGGATTACTTAGATTCAATGGCCGGGTCGCCCGATTTCCACTTGGATATGGAATTGCGTGTGGGCGATCTGCAATTCGTCAATAATCACTACATCATGCATTCGCGTACGGCCTATGAGGATCACCGGGATTGGAGCGAGAAGCGCCATCTCATGCGGCTCTGGCTCGCGTGTGAGGACGGCCCAACCTTCCCACCCGGCATGACCGAGCATTTCCAGGGCCTGACGTTAAACGGCCGCCCGAACGGCATTCATGTCCCGGGCGTCCCGTTCAGCGCGCCGCTCGACGCGGAATAACTAAGGTTAAACTATTGGCCTACAACCATTTGCGGCGACGGAAGAACCAGATTTCGAAGACTGCCACAAGAGCAAGCGCGCCGCATACGAGCCAAAATCCCCACTCGTTTTTCTCGCCAGGAATTCCGCCGACATTGATACCGAGAAGACCCGCAACAAAGCTAAGCGGAAGAAAAATTCCGGCGACGACAGATAGATGGTAAATCGTTCGATTCATTTGGAAATTCAATCGTGTCTCAAGATCGTCCTGGACGAGACCGCAACGGTCGCGAATTGAATCCAACTCCTCCGCGTAACGTGTCACACGATTTGCTGCTTCCATCAGCAAATTGCGGCTGCCCGGTCCCAAATATTCAATCTGCAAATTTGCCAGCTGTTCAATCGCGTCGCGCTGGGGAGCGACATAGCGCCTCAATAATACTGCGCGATGGCGAATAGATCCCAATTCCACACGCACCTTGTCCGATTGCGTGGTCAACACGGATTCTTCCAGCTCATCGACTCGGTCCGCCAAATCGATGACGACAGGTTCCATTCGGTCGAGGAGATTGCGGCAAAGATGCGCGATCAGGTCCCCCGGTGATTCTATTCTCTCGCCAGTCGACATAGCGTCCCGGATATCCTGGATCGCCATCAGGCGAAGGCGCCGATTGCTTATCACTCTGTGTTTTTCGACCCAAAGCCGGACTGAAACCATGTCCTCCGGTGCCGCTCCCGGATTGAGATTGACGCCCCGCAAATTGAGTAAAATCCCCTCATCGTAAACCGTGCATCGCGGTCGTGTATCTTCCGCGAGGAGGGCTGCAACAAAGTGGGATTCGATGCCGCTCCTCTCATTAAGCCAAGTACCCACGCCTTGCGCCTCACGACTGAGATGCAGCCACAGGAAGCCATGAGAGGGCGAGGGAGTCTCAAACGCTTCTTCGGCTAATTCCGTATAGCTACCGCTCCCATCAAATTGATAGGCGCAAATGAGGCCGGACTTCTCGATACTTTCCGTCATGACGCGCTCCAATCCAGCGATTCAGCTCAACAGACACCCATTTCCTCAGTCAACAACACCTTCGGCACCACAAGCCGTGTACGAATATCATCATTCGTACATCATGCACGCATACACACATACACTAATTTTAAACCGGTATAACCCGCAGATCGGCAACGGTTTTGCCAACCGCATTGACCGCACGTACATTTGTGAGTCGCTTGCCTGTATCCGTTCTACCCTGTACGTCTATCATGTCATCCCAGAAGACGGGACGGAGAAAACGGGCTTCGATCGACAACTGATCCGGCAATCCATTGCGGCACACGCCTTCCATCAGAAAATTGACGGTCTGATTACCCGCGATGATCGGCGCTCGAAAGCCAAAACTTTGCGCGGTTTCCGGATCGAGGTGAATTTTGTTGGTACTACCCTCGCAATAGCCAAGCGTCGTCTCAGGTGTGCAGTGCTTGCGGGTGAGCGACTCAAACGCGTCTTCCCCGTCGGTCGTGTGCCCGCTGCCCCCCTTACCGCCATTACCGGATCGCTTCGGGTCGATCATCAACACGTCGGGCGTCGCCACGAACACTATCTCCCCCGCAGCGTCCCGGTATTCCCAAATAGTCGTCAAAACCCAGCCTTTGGGGTGGTCGCCAATCCCCGACACACGGCCGTGCATCTTCAGCATCTCCCCCAAACGGATGGGGCGGAGCTGTTCGATCCGGTGCACAATGTGGACCGGCGCTCGTTCCGGATGATTGGCGAGAACCGTTTGCGTATTCAAAAGGATTGGGTCTCGCGCCACGAAGGTTGGGTCGACATAGTCGCCGTAGACAGTCTCCGCGATATCGCAATGCCCGTGCAGACGCCGTTGTTCCGCTTCGCTGACCACAACATCGAAAACCGGGTATTCATAACCGACTTCCGTGCGATACGGCACTGTCTCGGGCATTTCGAACTCCTTAAGCGGGCGGGTCGACGGCTATCATCCGGTGAGTCTCGCCGAGCTGCCGGACTTCGGCGTCTTCCAGCAAGCCTTGCTCCATCAACGCGCGATGACAAAGAGGTAGGTTATAGAACGGAATCGACGGGTAGAGATGATGCTCGATGTGGTAGTTCACCTGATGCGGAAACATCCACCAATGCAACCACCAGGGCGCAAAATTGGTTCGTGACGCGTACAGCGGTGATTTCGGGTCGCGGACGACGCCATGTTCACAAATCGCCCGGTAGCGCAGCAGCGGCTGCTGGATCGTCACCATCGGAAGCAGCCACAGCACGAGATATTCGACCAAATATCCCATTGCTAACGCCGTCATCGGCGCTACCACATGAAAACACACGACGCTCCAGCGGTCTTGCCGGGCCGCGCGGCGCAAATCAGGTGCGGTATCGTCCAAGGGACGGCTGGTGCCGGTCGCATCGTCGTTGATGACCGGTGAGCCGAAAAAATATGCGTAGGTTTTCCAGGCATTTAGCCCGAATAGGTCGGCTAACAGCTTGCGCGCCAGGTATTTGCGCCCGCGGGGATAGCCCGCGACCAGTGGAATATCGGGATCACGGTCTTCATAAAGGTGATTGTGATGCAGCCGGTGCACAACTCGATATGTGTGCATAGAAATTCCGACTGGTGCGGCCAGGAGCCGGCCCACCAGGTCGTTCAACCACCGTGTTTTATAGAGCCGGTAATGCGCCGCATCATGGGCCAGAACGAAGCAGGCCTGTTGCCGTCCGGCAATCACGATCATCGCCGGGATCACCGCCCACGGCGTCCACCAATACATCGCGGCCGCTAGCGCGGCGGCGATCAGACCGACCGTCTCCAACACGCCGAATGTTGCCTTGAGTGGATTGATCCGCGTTAGTCGCTTCACGACGTCGGGCGCGAGACCCGTTCTCCGCCGTTCGTCGTCGCGAAACTCCGCGCCTTTTCCCGCTATCGATACCATGGGAGATATTATAGCATTCAATCGGTAAAGCGTAAGGGATACATCATGCGACGCGGCTTCGTTTCACTGACCTTCATCGTATTGATGGCGATTGTCTCCCCAGC
This sequence comes from Alphaproteobacteria bacterium, assembly GCA_018665505.1. The sequence goes on along the minus strand of JABJCS010000528.1, from coordinate 2,091 downwards.
CGCCACCCTCGCCGTCGAGCCAATTGTCGGGCCGAAGCCGCAAACGGTCGACGATGTATTCATCCCAGCCCCCATCGATATAGTCGTTGAGAATTGGATCACCGGGCTGGAAGCCCCCTGGTCGCTTGTCTTTTTGCCCGATGGAAGAGCGCTGGTCAGCGAACGTCCGGGCCGCGTTCGTCTCATTCGCGACGGTCAACTCGCGCCGGAGCCATATGCAGTATTCGAGATGACACGCGGCGCGAGCGGTGTCGGTGATTTCTTCCTGAACCTCTTCGCGCGCGGCGAAGGCGGTTTGATGGGGCTCGCCGTGCATCCGGATTTCCCGAAAGCGCCCTATATTTACGCGATGTACACATGGCGCGGACAGAGCGGTGTCCGGAACCGCATCGTCCGGCTACGCGACCACGGCGACTACGGCACCTTCGACAAGATCATCCTTGGTGGCGTGCCCGGTGCGCTGTTCCACAATGGTGGCCGCATCGCGTTCGGACCGGACGGCATGCTGTATGCCACCACGGGAGAGATATTCGAGCGCCGTATGGCACAGGACCTAAAGGCGCTCGGCGGTAAAATCCTGCGGATCGATCCGGAGGGCAACATTCCCGCCGACAATCCGTTTCCGGGCTCTCCCGTCTGGTCCTATGGCCACCGCAATCCACAGGGCCTCGCCTGGCATCCGGAGACAGGGCAATTGTTCCAGTCCGAGCACGGCCCGTCCGGCGAGGTTGGGTTTGGCGCCCATGACGAGATCAACATCATAGAGAAGGGCCGGAACTACGGTTGGCCGTTGATCGTCGGCGCGCCCAGAAAAGCACCCTATGCCGACCCTATCGTGATGTGGCCCGAGAATTCCGTGCCGCCCACCGGTATCGCCTTCCACCAGGGCGATCTGTATATCGCGACGTTGCGCTCCGAAGCACTGATCCGGCTTAAATTATCGCGATCCGGTCGACGATTCAGCGTCACCGCCATCGAGCGATTGTTTGCCGAGAATGAGGACGACGGCGTACGCGGCCGCTTACGGGATGCCGTCAGCGGTCCCGACGGCGCATTATACGTGCTGACCAGCAACCGTGACGGACGCGGCAGTCCACGCCCCGGCGACGATAAGATCTTGCGATTATGGGTCGCTAAATAGCCGACGTTGGTAAGGCGCGCGCCTTAATCTTTCTTCGCGTGCTCGATCGCCTCGACGATTACCGTGTGATACTTCTCGCCAAAACCCATCTTGTCCGCGCGCTCCAAGACCTCGCGGTTAGTATAGGCCCCTTCCATCACCACGCCGCAGCTCTCGGCCACATCGATGGCGTAGTTCAAATCCTTCAACAAATAACTGATGCGGAAGGATTCGGTCGGATGATGATCCTTCGCCATAAATTTCAGGCCGTGATTGCGCAGCACGAAACTGTCGGCGGAACCGGTGGCCATGGCCTTGAAAAGTGTCTCTCCATCGACGAGCCCGGATGCCCGCGCCACCGCCAGCGCTTCACCCAAGGCATGGGTGACCCGCGCGACCAGCATATTGTTCATCAGCTTCAGGAATTGACCGGCGCCGACCGGGCCGCCATGGTTCACGTCCTGGCCCATGCGGTCGAGATACGGGCGCGACCGTGCGACATCCTTCTCCGTGCCGCCGACCACCAAACTCAAGGTGCCGTCGCGCGCCGCCTGAGCGGAACGGGTCACCGGCGCATCAACAAAGGCGACGCCCTTAGCCTCGAAGGCGGCGGCGATCTCGTGCGTCATGGGGACCGGTGCAGTGCTGCAATCAACGATCAACTGCCCCGCACGAGAGAGCGCGATCAATCCGCTGTCACCCTGACAGACGGCACGGATTTGCGGCTCACCTGGCAGTGAAAGGAAGATAATATCCGCCGTTGCCGCCACATCCGCCAGCGACGTTGCCGCCTCCACACCGTCCTCGGCCCGCGCTTCCAGCGCTGCTGCCACGCTATCGAACCCGATGACGCGATTGTCTCCCTTGTTCGCGATGTGGCCGCACATTGGCCCACCCATTACGCCGAGCCCAACAAACCCGATAACTTCATTCGATGGCATATAACGTTCCTTTTATAGAATTTTCTTATT
>JABJCS010000053.1 GCA_018665505.1 Alphaproteobacteria bacterium | reverse complement strand
CACCGCTGCATTTCTACATCGCTGCCGGCTACGTCATTGTGGTCGCTCAGACGATTTATTCGAACAAGGATCTCGTGCCTCTTGCCTACGATTCTGGCGGGGTCACAACCTCCACCGTAACGGTTCCGCTGGTAACGGCGCTCGGCCTAGGCTTGGCGTCAACCATACCGGGCCGGAACACGGTAATTGATGGCTTCGGACTGATCGCGTTCGCCAGCCTGTTCCCGATTATATCGGTGCTGGCATATGCGCAAATTTCAACATGGCGGCGACAACGGTCGCTGCAGAGGGAGAAAGGAGAGAGAGATGAGGCTTAAATTGATCATGGCGTTGGTTGATGACCACCACACAGAGAACATCTTAGCCGCGGCACGCGAAGCAGGCGCGACCGGAGCCACGGTCGTGACCAGCGCGCGCGGCGAAGGGTTGAAGCCCGAGAAAACATTTCTCGGACTGGAAATCGCCGGCCACCGGGATCTTCTCATGTTCTTGGTTGTCGAGCAGCTGAGCCGCGAGATATTGGAAACCATTGCAACAGCCGGTGAATTCGACGAGAAACCGGGAAGCGGAATCGCCTTTCAAATCGCGATCGAGGATGCAGTTGGGCTGCAATCGCAACTCGAAGTCTTGAAGGAAGAGATCGAGGAACAGCTATGAAGAACGAACCGAAAATTAAAGTCCGAGAAGTAATGACGCCCAATGTCCGGACCATTAACCGAATGGCCCCCGTGCGCGAAGCCATGAATGAAATGAAGGAATACGGCTTCAGCTCGTTGATCGTCGACCGCCATGACGAAGACGACGAATACGGTGTTATCGCCATTACCGATATCGCCGATCTGGTGGTGGCGAAGAACCTGTCATTCGATCGGGTGAACGTATACGAAATCATGCGGAAGCCCGTCCTGACTTTGCATCCCGGAACCGATATCCGCCACGCTATCAATATCATAAACCGGTTTAAAATCTCGCGCGCAGTGGTATTGGACGACGCTCGGACGTTGCTCGGTATTGTGACGCTGCGCGATATGGTCCTGCGCTATGCTGTCGCATGAGAAGGTGGAGAATAAGATATATTAGCTCTTGACGACATTCCCCTGGGCCAACCGACGAAGCATGAGAAATGGGTCGCACATTTTGCGCCAACTTGTTCAAAAATAAGCATTCTTAAAGCCGCGACTCGTGCGAGTTGTGCACAGTAACCGAGTCGTCACCCGAGTCGTCCACCCCCTCCGGCCAAACAAAGAAAGTTAACAAAGAGTTAAAGTGAATTTCAACAATAATTCAATGAAATCAATGCATTGAAAATAATGCCTATTTTTTGAGCAAAAAGTATAAGCCCTTGCGTATCCGGGCTCTTGGGACCGGATCGCCAACCTATCAACAAACTTATCCACAAGAATCGTGGATAGATACAAGAACCCTGAATTGCCGCGTTAATTTCTCGACACCGAATTGCAACTGAGCAGTCCCAAACCGAAACAATCAGGTATAATAGCTTATGTCTGATGAACTAAGAGAACGGCGGCCAGCGGACCCGAGCGTGGCACCAAAGAGCGGCTTGGCCGCCGGGGCCGATATCATTCGGGGCTACCTGGCGACACTGCCCGGTGGTCCTGGGGTCTACCGGATGCTCAATCAACGAGGAGACGCGCTGTATGTCGGCAAGGCGCGCAACCTCAAGAAGCGGGTGGTGAATTACACCCACCCGGCTAAGCTTCCCTACCGTCTCCAGCGCATGATCGCAGAGACGGTCTCAATGGAATTCGTCACCACCCATACCGAGGTCGAGGCCCTCCTCCTTGAGGCCAATCTGATCAATCAGCTCCGACCGCGCTATAATGTGCTGCTGCGTGACGACAAATCCTTTCCCTATATCTTGATTACCGGCGACCAAGACTTCCCGCAGATCGTCAAACACCGGGGATCGCGTAAACGTAAGGGTCATTATTTCGGGCCCTTCGCCACGGTGGGCGCCGTCAATCGGACCATTACCGCGCTCCAACGGGCCTTCTTATTAAGAAATTGTGCCGATACGATTTTCCAGGCCCGCAGTCGCCCCTGTCTGCAATATCAAATCAAGAGATGCAGCGCACCCTGCGTGGACCGGATCTCGACGGAAGACTATGGCGACCTCGTGGCTCAAGCTCGCGAATTTCTCTCCGGACGCAGCTCGAAAGTACAATCGGTGCTCGCTGGCCAAATGCAGGCGGCGAGCGAAGAACTCGCTTTCGAACAAGCCGCCGCCATCCGCGATCGAATTCGCGCACTCACCCAAGTACAAGCCCATCAAGATATCAACTTGGCCGATCTGGAAGAGGCCGACGTCGTCGCGCTACACCAAGAAGGCGGGCAATCCTGTATCCAGGTGTTTTTCTTCCGGGCCGGTCGAAATTTCGGGAACCGTGCGTATTTTCCGGCAAACGGTAGGGGATTCGAGCCGCCGGAACTGATTTCAGCATTCTTGGCGCAGTTCTACGAGAAACATCCACCACCGAAACTGATTCTGCTCAGCCATGTGCCCGCCGAGCGCGCGTTAACGGCCGACGCCTTGGCGATCCGTGCGGAGCGAAAGGTCCAACTTCTTGTCCCCAAGCGGGGTAGCAAGCGTCGCGCCGTCGATCACGCGGCCACGAACGCTCGAGACGCCTTGTCACGGCGCATGGCGGAGAGCGCCTCCCATCGCCGCTTAATGGAAGACCTGGCAACTCGAATCGATCTCGATGCGCCACCCGATCGTATCGAAGTATACGATAACTCCCATATTCAAGGCTCTAACCCCGTGGGCGGTATGATCGTTTCGGGCGCCAATGGATTTGAGAAGAATAGCTACCGCAAATTCAATATCCGATCGGAAGAGGCCGCCGGAGACGACTACGCGATGATGCGGGAAGTCCTGACCCGTCGCTTTACGCGCGCTTTAAAGGAAGACCCCGACCGCGAAGGCGGCACCTGGCCGGATCTGGTCATCATCGACGGTGGCCGAGGCCAAATGTCCATTGCCGAAGAGGTTTTCGCCGACCTCGGGATCGATGATGTCCATCTACTCGGCATCGCGAAAGGACCGGACCGCAACGCGGGCCGCGAACACCTGTACCGTACAGGCCGGAAACCGATCATGTTGGAGCCCCGCGACCCAGTACTCTATTTCTTACAGCGTCTTCGCGATGAAGCGCATCGATTCGCTATCGGCAGCCATCGCGCACGGCGCTCGAAGGCGATCACGGCTTCTCCGCTCGATGAGATCTCCGGAATTGGGGCCAAGCGAAAGAAGGCGTTACTCATGCACTTCGGCTCCGCGCGAAGCGTCGCCCGTGCCGGACTGGCCGATTTGGAAGCGGTCGACGGTATCAGCGGCACCGTCGCACGGAAAATTTATGGCCACTTCCATGAGGATCAGTAGTATCTTCCCTTCCGGCAGCTTTAGGCCTTGGAAGCGGCGTGATTGCGCGCGCCAAACTCGGTAGAATATGAGATGATAAATCTTCCGAATTTACTGACACTTTCCCGGATTCTGGTGATCTTGCCGATCATCGGACTTTTCTGGATGGAAGGTGACTGGGCGCGATGGACAGCACTTGGACTCTACGCTGCGGCCTGCATTACGGATTTCTTCGACGGTTATTTAGCGCGCACCCGTGGTGAAATATCACGCTTTGGCCGGTTCCTGGACCCCGTTGCGGATAAATTGCTGATCGCCTCGGTGATTCTCATGCTCTGCGCGTTCGGTCGGATAACCGGCTTAGCGATCTTGGCCGCAGTGGTTATATTAGCACGGGAGATTCTCGTCTCGGGCCTGCGTGAGTTCCTCGCCACTCTGCGCACTGGGCTTCCGGTAAGCGGTCTCGCCAAATGGAAGACCACGATACAAATGTTTTCGCTTGGTTTCCTGATCGTTGGCACAGCCTCTCCCGATTGGATTCCCGCGGTCGCAATCGGAGAGGTCGGACTGTGGGCCGCCGCCGCACTGACACTGATTACCGGATATGACTATCTCGCCATCGGCCTGCGCCATATGAAT
>JABJCS010000527.1 GCA_018665505.1 Alphaproteobacteria bacterium | reverse complement strand
CGTGTGCTCGACGCTTTGCTTGTCGCATCCGTCGAGCATGGTATTGCACCGCCATCGATGGTGGCGCGATGTTTTGCCTCCTACGGCACGACGATCCAGAGTGCTGTTGCGGGAGGTATCATGGCGTTCGGCGACCGTATGGGCGGGTTGGGCGAGCAATTGGCGAAGTTGATGTCCACCAGGTTAAGGGCGATAGCCGAGGATCCTGCTGAAATCCCGGAAGACCGGTTGCGCGTGGAGGCGTGCGCGATCGTGGCGGAGGCGCATGCGAAAGGGGAGCGGGTGCCGGGCTATGGCATGCCGCTGCACGGCATGGACCCGCGTGCGCCAAAAGTCACCGGTATCGCGAAGGAGGAGGGTACATTCGGTCCTTTTGGCCGCCTTGGTGAATTGATCGAGGAAGAGCTTGCCGCTCGTCGCGGCGGGCGCACGGTTCCGATGAACCTGGATGGCGTGGGGGCGGTCGTGGTGCTGGATCTCGGGCTTGATTGGCGGACGACGCGAATGTTTCTGTTGACGCCGCGCAGCGTCAGTATGGGTGCGCATTATTTGGAAGAGCAGGCCCAGGACACCACTTGGCGGCATATTCCGGCGAATTGGATCGACTATGAATCCTAAGGAAGGTATATGCACGATCCTTCTCTTTGCTTGAGAACACCTGTGGCATTCGGTTTAGTGCGCTCTCGCAGCGCGTTGTATAAGTAGAAGCCGTGGAAACTCACTCTGCACGAATTAAAAAACGCGATCTTCTGGCGACCCTTGCCGCCGTTTGCATTGGATTGTCGGTCCCGCTGTCTCAGATTGGCATCAGCTATACGACGTCACTGTTGGCCCTCGCCTCGGTCGCGGCCGTCCTACACCCGAATCGCGTGCAGTGGCTAGGAGAGGCGGCCAGGTGTTTGAGATCGCCACTAGGGATCGCGATCGGGATTGTGTTCATTGCCTGGATTCCGAGCCTCTTCGTATCCGTCGACCCTATGAAGTCGGTGCAAGTTTGGTTTCGGAGCGCCGCTTATCTTTGTTTGGGATCGCTTCTATGGGCGTTCCTGCAGAACAATCCGCGCAGTTTGATATTAGCGCAGAAAGTTTTGATCGCGGCTGCCTCGGTTTCGGTTTTGCTGGTCGCGGTTAATTTTTTAGGAGGCTCCGAGTATATTCGAGCCTTGCGGTTTAAGGAATTCACCGAGGGCTACCCGCCGCAGATCATGAAGTTGTACGCCGCTCCGGCCGCCTGCCTGATCCCCGTACTAATCTGTATCGGGTATCGGCTCGGCAGGGCATTTCTGCTTGGTAGTTTGGCCATTACAGTCGGCTTTGTCGTCTTTGTTTATCTGACGGGCAGTGGTGCCGCTGTTATGGGTCTGCTTTTCGGAGCCTATTGTGTGGCGATGGCATGGTTGGGACGACGCCATACAAGTATCCCCATTGTGGGCATGGCGGTTTTGGTCGTCGCCGTCGCGGGTTGGTACTTCTGGTTCGCGTTACAGACGATCCCTGATCATGCGGATTTCGACGGGTATCCCATAGCGCCCAATACGGTGGATCCGCATCGTCAGATAATTTGGCTATTCGGTTTGTCCAAAATTCCCGATGCGATGTGGTTCGGCTACGGGATCGACGCTATTAACAAAATCGCGGGTGCGGGTGAATTCATAGAGGTGCTGAAGGCGGAGTATTTACCGTCCCATCCTCATAGCTGGGCACTTGAGATCTTAGCGGAAACCGGGGTGATTGGGTTTTGCACCTTTATTGGGGCGCTCGGCATCGCATTTTATGACGCGTGCCGGAAAGCAATGTCTGGATCTTCTGCGGCCCTGGCTGCTGTGGGACTCCTTGGGATCTATTTTGGCTCAGGCCTGTTCAGCTTTTCCGTTTGGGCCAGTTGGTGGCAATTGGTCCTGATAATCCTCTGGGCAATTGCGGCAGCGATGTCTCACGAGACGGATCGGTAAGACTTCGCAAGCTCTATTCATTCAGGCGATCAAAGAAGTATGAGTTGGTCGTTATTGCTGATGCTGCACTGCGTTCAACGTGAATCGCCTCATCAAGAAAATCTTCACGAAGTTCGCGCTAAATTTACCCAACAAGGAACGGGTTGCGGCAAAAGCGGATCTTCGAAACATGACTCATAAAGTTATGGTAACGGCAGTATTGGAGCGTTACGAAGCCGGGGAACTTGATACCCAAGAACCGAAGAAGCTTACCTATTGTTGGCCATACGACAATCTTGAGTTCCCGTACGATTGGGACGATGACAACGATGAAGACGCGTGGCTGGTCGATATCGCCGAAAACCACGGGGCGATTCTCAACAGAGAGACTTTGCTTGCCACAAATCGGTGCGACATCTAACGGGCACGTCTCTCTGAAAGACGCGCCGAGCCCCTATTTCTCGCAAAGAAAGAGGGACGGGCCACTAGGCCCATCCCTCGATTTCGTGCTGTCTATCAGCAGCATAAATGGTGGCGGATCACGGACTTGAACCGCGGACACATGGATTATGATTCCACTGCTCTAACCAGCTGAGCTAATCCGCCGCAAATGCTCTCTCAAGCGAGGATGGAAATACGGAGTAGGGGGGCGTCTGTCAAGCGGTGAGCACGTCATTTCCCGTCCTTATTCCTCCAATCCAAGTCGTTGGTGCCAATCTGCAATGGACTCATCGGGATATTCCGCGAAGCGCTTGTCACAGCCGTTCTCTTGCACACCGACCCAGGTCGCTTTCGATTCCAGCATCAGATGAGTGTATTCGGGTGGCGTCGGCAGTTGTGTGTCCACGGATGAGGCAAACGGATGGACGAGGTCCGGCCATCGCGGGTCCCACACCCAAAGCCCGCTTCCGCATTTAGCGCAAAAATTACGCTCAGCAGGACTCTCCGTGCCGTCGTCGAAACGCACGCGATAGACCGTCAAATTGTCACGCCCGGTGACATCCATTGAATTGTAATCAACTGAAATATTAATGGCATAGCCACCCCCGCCTTGGGTCTTTCGGCAGATCGAGCAATAACACTTGTTGAACGGGTAGGGGTGTTTGGAGTCGAGTTGGAAGGTTACCGCGCCGCAATGGCAGGAGCCGCCGAGTTTCATTTGTTCCTCTTCTTTTCAGGGGCTGGGTCTATTTCAACATATAGCATTGAAATGAGGGAGACGGGGCATGGAACGCCGATTTGAGGGAAAGACCGGTATCGTGACAGGTGGCGCGAAAGGGATCGGTAGGGCCACGGTCCTCCGCTTTATCGCCGAAGGCGGGCGTGTCGCCGTGCTCGACAAGGAAGGGGGCGATAGCGATTTTGCGGAGAGTTTGCGTGGAGACGTCGGCGAAGGTGCAAATCGTTTGCTCTATATCTCGACAGATGTGACCGATGAGGGCGCAGTCGCGGCCGCCGTGTCCAATGCAGAGGCAGAATTAGGCCCCGCCGATATTTTGGTGAACGATGTGGGCTTGGGCGCTAATCCTCGGCCGATTGAAGATATCCCACGGTCGGAGTGGGACGATTTCATGGCCATCAACGTCACCAGCGCATTTCTGGTGACGAAGTCCGTGCTTCCCGGGATGCGGGCGCGCGGCTATGGACGCATCGTCAATCTGTCTTCCAATGCGGGACGTAGCGCGAGTCCGATTTCGAATGTCCATTACTCGACATCGAAGGCAGCGATCATGGGCTTTACCCGTAAGCTCGCCTTCGAGGAAGGCGCGAACGGTATCGCCGTGAACGCTGTGGCGCCGGGTGTTGTCTATACGGATCGGGTGAGGCTGCGTTACGAAGCGCTCGACCCAGCCGAACAGGAACGGCGGATGGCGGAGATTCCGTTGCGCCGTCCGGCACAGCCCGAAGAGATCGCCGCTGCTATTCTCTTTTTGGCCTCCGACGATGCGAGTTACATGACCGGAGTCATCATGGATGTGAACGGCGGTCGATTGATGGCTTGAAGCGGGACGTTACTGCGCTTCGCGCGACCGAGTGACGAGAATTTCAACGCGTCGGTTCGCCGCTTTTGCCGCGGGTGTCAGTGCTTCGCTCAAGGGCCTACTATTGGCGAAGCCCTGCGCCATGACTCGATTGCTTTCGACCTTGCCGGCCGAGACTAAAAAGTCGACGACTGTCGCCGCTCGTGACGCGGACAACTCCCAGTTTGAGGTGAAAGAACTCCCTTTCAAGGATTCATCATTGGTGTGGCCCGATACGACGACACGGCCCTCGATACCAGTGATCACGTTTGCAACATTGTCGAGGATGTCTTTAGCTCTGGCCGAGAGCCGGTTACTGCCGGAGGCAAAGGTCGTGTCATCTCCTATTCTCACCACAACGCCATCGACCACGACGTTGCCGCCGCTGATCTCTTCGGAAAGCGTACGTTCGAGCTGATCCAGTGTATTCTGGATCCATTGTAGATCGTGATCTCCAAGATCGTAACGCGGTGTGCTTGCCGTCTGCAGGGCTTGGTTGCCGACTTGCATACGGGTGAAAGGGATGTTGTCACGGGTCGAGTTAAACGCTTCTGCGATCGGTCCTGTATTCTTCATGAATTTGTCGACGTCAAATTCAGCAAACGACAATATTAGGACAAATAACGCCATCAACAGCGCCATAAGGTCGGCAAAGGTCACCATCCAACCGGGGGCGCCGCGGGCCGTGAGCTTTTTGGTGGTTTCTATGCTCACCGTTCCCTCTAGGCGGCTTTCGCCGCTGGCCTCTTGTTGCGGTCCGTATAACTGCCGGTGCCACCGGGTGGTGGCCGTTTTTCAGGCAGGAACGGCTCCAGGACTTCTTGCATTGTCGACGGGTTCTGCAATTGTTGAATTTGAAACACGCACTCGATTATGAGGGCGCGCAGAACCTTCGATTGTTCCGCTTTTGCCGAAAGTTTGTCGGCAATCGGTAAAGCGACGAGGTTCGCCATGAGCACGCCATACAGTGTCGTCAACAACGCAACGGCCATGGCGGGACCGATACTGGTGGGATCATTCATATTGCTGAGCATTTGGACGAGCCCCACCAGAGTGCCGAACATTCCGAATGCCGGTGCGGATTCGCCGATCGCGGCGAAAATTTTGGAGCCAAGTTCCTCTTCTTGAATCGCCTGCGCCATATGCTGGGTGAGGATTTTTCGGATATAGGGAAGCTCGCGTCCGTCCGCGCAGAGTTGGACGCCCTGTTGGAAGAAGGGGTTTCTTAGCTTGATTTGATCCAACGCCAGCAAGCCTTGCTCGCGCCCGATTTTGCTTAGCTTAATCGCGTCGCGGATGTAGTCGCGAGGGCTGTCTTTTTCATTCGTGAAAGCGGCTTTCAAGCCAACCGGGAAGGCAATAAGAATACCCGACATCGGGAATTTTATCATTGTCGCCGCGAGAGTACCGCCGACGACGATGAGGAAGCCCGGAAGATTTAGAAATATCCAGAAATCGGATCCGGTCAGTATCGCTAAGGAGACCACCGTCAATCCGACGACGACACCCACAATGGTGGCGAAATCTAACATCGCTCAATTCCTTTATTTAGGTTCGTATGATCGAACCTTTTCGTGTTGCGCCCGTTGGACGGAAAGCAAGCGGTGTTGCGATCTTTGAAATAATCCGGCCGTCTTCCCGTAGTGGTTTAATTCTGTGTTGGTTTTAATTAAAATTTCGTTAATAAAATGGGGCTGTCCCAGATAACCGAGATTAGAGGTTATCATGGTATCCATGCGCAAGAGCCGTCTGAGCAGATACAGGCAGGATCGTCTGATCGAACATTTTGTTGCTGGCACGACGGCCCGGACAGCTGCCAGTTTATGTG
>JABJCS010000526.1 GCA_018665505.1 Alphaproteobacteria bacterium | reverse complement strand
CACATAAACTGGCAGCTGTCCGGGCCGTCGTGCCAGCAACAAAATGTTCGATCAGACGATCCTGCCTGTATCTGCTCAGACGGCTCTTGCGCATGGATACCATGATAACCTCTAATCTCGGTTATCTGGGACAGCCCCTTGCTATATTCAGTCCCCTCGCCCGCTGTTCCTCGTTCGCGACCCAACTGAACGGGATGGCGAAGGCGATAAAGGTGTTTACTGCGTCGCGGGGATCGCGGCTGAAGGTCGGAGAAACACCACGGGTACAAATCATTTCCACATAGGCGTCGTCCAAACCCGATCGGCGCACGCATTCCTTCAGCACATCGATAAGACCTTCACGCCCGAAGGGTAGCTCCATGTGCAACCGTTCCACCGAGTTCTGAAAGCGGTCCAAATGCTTATCAAGACGGAAAAACCGACGCTGCCAGACATGAACCACGTCATAGGTGGCATCTGAGCGTAGGAAGCCCCAATCGAGGACGGAGATTTTCGCCTCAGACATTGGCCGATAATCACCGTCAATATAAGCAACGCCCGGCGGAAATGCCAGAGAGGCCTTTAAATTTGAACTCATGTCTGGTCCGTTCGCCCGTAGATGTCCTCGAACCGCTCGATATCGTCCTCACCGAGATAATCGCCGGTCTGCACTTCGATCACGTGAAGCGGTTCGTCCTCCGCGTTCTCCAATCGATGGGTTTCGCCGAGCGGGATATAAGTCGACTGATCGACCGTCAGAACGAGGGTCTCATCGCCCCGCACAACCGTTGCCACACCTTTGACAACGACCCAATGCTCGGCGCGTTTTGCATGCCGCTGCAAGGATAGGCTACCGCCAGGATAGACGACCAATCGCTTCACTTTAAACCGCTCACCGATATCTATTTCCTGGGAATAGCCCCAGGGCCGGTAGAGGCGTCGATGTTGGTCGACTTCTTGGCGTCCCCGCTCGGACAATGTCGCGACCAAATCTTTGACCCGCCAGCCCTCGCCGCGCGGCACCACGAGCGTCGCGTCGTCGGTCGCGACAACGACCGTATCCTCAATACCCGCGACGGCCACCAAACGCCCACCGTCGCTGCGAACGTAGCTGTTCTTCACATCGTCGAGCAACACGTCACCAAGCGTCACGTTCCCATCTTCGTCGGGAGTGGCATTCTCCCATAGGGCACCCCAGCCGCCGACATCGCTCCATCCCATTTCCGCTGGAATGACCGCCGCCTTATCGGTTTGCTCCATCACCGCATAGTCGATGGAATTCGCCTCTGCCTCGCCGAATGCGTTTCGATCCAACCGCACAAAATCCAAATCCGACAGAGAGCCATCGACCGCAGCGATACAAGCGTCCAAGGTATTCGGATGCAATCGGCCCAGCTCGCCGAGAAAGTCGTCCGCCCGAAAAACGAACATGCCGCTATTCCAACTGTAAGTACCCGCCGCGATATAGGATTCAGCCGTCACCCTATCCGGTTTCTCAACAAATTGAGCCACTTCAAAGCAACCGACGGCACCGGACAACGGTACGCCGCGACGGATATAACCATAACCGGTCTCCGGCTGAGTGGGCGCGATTCCGAAAGTCACCAACCGACCTAGATTGACAGCATCGACAGCGAGTTCCACCGCTGCTTCGAATACCGTTGGCTCCATGACCAAATGATCGGACGGCATGAGTACGATAATGGCGTCGGGATCCTCTGCTTGCAGAATGAGCGACGCCACCGCCGCCGCCGGCGCGGTATTTCGACCTACCGGCTCCAAGATAATGGATTTCGGCGCAGTACCGATCTCGCGCAACTGTTCGGCGACAATGAAACGGTGTTCGTCGTTGGTGACGATCATCGGGAAATGAAACAAGTCTTCAGATTCCACGCGCAGCGTCGTTTCCTGCAGCAGGCTACGTTCTCCAGTCAACGGCAGAAGCTGTTTTGGATAAAGGGACCGCGATAAAGGCCACAGCCGTGTCCCAGCCCCGCCCGACAGAATCACCGGATAAACGCTGCCTCTACTCGCCATTACCCTCACCGTTTGCCGGTTTCATAATCATTCCCGTTCGTTGATTGATATCAATGCGAACGCATCATTTCGTCAACAATAATAGAACAATAACAGGCATTTGCCGAAGGAGATATCCATGACTTTCAAATCCATCTTGGTTTATACGGATCGCGGAACTTCGGCAAAGGTACGGCTCGCGTTAGCGGGAAAGCTCGCCGAAAATCACAATGCTCATATTGTCGGCCTCGCCGTGCGCCAAACCCAGATCTATCCAATGGGCTTCGTCGAGATTATCCCGCAAGACGTCATCAATTCCATCAGCGCGCAAACCGAGGAGGCCATCGTCGCGTTGCACGGGTCCTTCGAAGCCGCCATGGCCGCCTGCGGGCTCAGCGCGAACAGCGAATGGCGCGATGCAACCGGTGACCCCTCACAGCAAATCGCAGTTCACGGTCGATATAGCGACTTGATTATCATCGGGCAGCCCGATCCCGACGTCCAATTCGGTTTGGCGACCGAGCTCGCCGACGATGTCCTCCTACAGGCCGGACGGCCCATTCGCGTCATCCCCTATACCCAGAAAGAGGCCGATATTGGGAAGCGGATCATGGTCGCATGGAATGGCAGTCGCGAAGCCGCGCGTGCCGTGGCCGACGCTATGCCACTCTTGAAACGAGCCGCTTCGGTCGATGTCGTATCCGCCAACCCCGACGATATCGGCGACGATCCGGGCGCCGATATCGGGCACTTCCTGGCTCGTCACGGCGTCACCGTCGAAGTTTCACATACCCTCACCGACGGCATTTCAATTGGCGACGAGTTACTGAACAGGACCGCTGATCGCAACATCGACATGTTGGTGATGGGGGGATACGGCCATTCTCGGTTCAGAGAGACGGTCCTTGGCGGGGCCACCCGCCATATCCTTCGCCATATGACGGTCCCGACATTGCTGTCGCATTAATTCGTTCTCACCATTGCGGAATCCGTGCATGATCAGCTAACTGATCCCATGATTACCGTTTTCGGATCCATCAACGTGGACCTCGTCCTCAAGGTCGGTCATTTACCGCTTCCCGGTGAGACCGTCCTTTGCCCTACCTATGAGGCGGTCGCCGGGGGTAAAGGCGCTAATCAAGCGCTTGCCGCGGCACAGGCCGGTGCCGATGTCCGTATGGTGGGCTGCGTCGGTCAGGATGGGTTTGCTGATATTGCACTCCATGATCTGACCGCCGCGAATGTGGAACTCTCAAATATTCAACAAACCACATCGCCGACAGCTTGCGCAGCCGTCATGGTCGATGCGAAAGGTGAAAACTCGATTGTCGTTGCCAGCGGGGCAAACCTAGACGCCAACGCCTCGCAAATCCCAGAGGACGCATTGGGACCAGGCGATCTCCTCGTTCTACAAATGGAAGTCCCCCACGAAGAGAATTGGATTGCCGTCCGTCAGGCGCATGCCGGCGGTGCGAAGACGATGCTCAGTGTCGCCCCGGTCGCTCCAGTGCCACCGGAAATTCTCGACATCGTCGACTATGTCCTGGTGAACGAGATCGAAGGACGCGCTATCGCCGTAGCATCGGACAATAATGTAATAGATCGCATGCAGCTTCCCGGCGCGCTGTCTCGACGCCATGGTTTCCTCTGCGTCATGACCTTGGGCCGCGACGGAGCTATCGCCGCCAACGGAGAGACCGAATGGCGAATACCGGCGTTACCGGTGAAGGAGGTAGTCGATACCACCGGCGCCGGCGACGCCTTCGCAGGATGTTTCGCGGCCGCAATGTCACGCGGACAGGGCGTCGAGGACGCGCTTCGTTTCGCCAGTATTGGGGCGGGCCTCAGTTGTTCTTCGCTTGGGGCTCAGCCGAGTTTTCCAACGGCTAAAGCGATTCTTCAAGAGGAATGGGACGAATTACGAACCATAGAATCTCCCTTGTCGAAGTAGCAATTTAACCGCTGCCGTCAGACGCTCCGGGGCCGAACATCTAGGAGCGGCGAATTTTAACGTTCTGGGATTCTCACTTTTGTGGTAGAATTGTAAGTCCTCACGACCCTAAAGCGGTAATAGGAGGACATTCCAATGCGAGTTGAAGACATTTTGCGTGATAAGGGGACAAATGTGGCGACCACTTCCCCGGACGCCAATATTAGTTCCGCGCTCGCTATGCTACGTGATCGCGGCATTGGCGCATTGGTGGTTGCGACGGAGACCAATCCAGTCAGCGGCATCCTTTCCGAGCGCGATATAGTGCGTGCCCTGGCCGAGCGAGGCCCGAGCGTGCTGACGGAAAGTGTCGGCACTAGCATGACTTCGCCTGTCATAAGCTGCACACCCACAGAGCTGCTAACCGACGCAATGTCGACGATGACGACGAAACGCTTCCGTCACATGCCCGTGGTGGACGGCGGCAAGCTTGTTGGTATTGTCAGCATCGGCGACCTGGTCAAACACCGCCTTGACGAGCTTGAGTACGAAGCCTCGAACTTGCGAGCCTATATAGCGACCGCCTGACCCTTTAGTCGCTAAAGGGTTCTTCTCCCTCCGGCGGCGTAATTCCGAACGAATTTAAGGTCATAGCGATCAACGTGTAATAGCCGCAAAGGACGACCAACTCGACGACGCCCGGGTGCCCGAAGTGTGCAACCGCCGCCTCGAATGTCGCATCGTCGACATTGTGCTTCTCGTTCATCTGCTTGGCGAAGCGGTAGACAACTTCGGTCTTCTCATCGTTGAAAGACGGTTCCTGCTTAGTGCGGACCGCTTCCACAATGGCAGGGTCGAGACCCTCGTCAATCCCGATCGGCGCATGGGCAAAGAATTCGTACTGCGCCGACGTGTGACGACCGGTCACCAGAATCGCCAATTCCCGCAAATCGCCCGGAAGTCCACCGCTGTATCGCAAATGTCCGCCAACGGCCTGAACCAAATCGCCCAACTCCGGAGCCTGTAGCAAGGCCTTAAACGGCCCCCTCACCCCGCCGCGCGGGCCGCTGCTAATTCTTTCATAAACCGCTTTCTGTGCTTCGGTCAGCTTGGTCTCATCGAATTCCGGAAGACGTGGCATCTGCATCTCACTTAATGTTAAAGTTTAGAATTATTAATTAATGCTCTAATAATTCACGATTAATCGATATCGATTCAATACAAGCATTGAACTAACGAGATCGAACTCTACTCCGCTCTATTTTCCTATGTGCTTTTGGAAGATATATGACACACGGAACGGAATTGCAGTCCATGCAGACAGGAAAAAGCAAATGACTGACACACTTCGCCGCCGCCAAAGCTCGCATTGGGGCGCTTTTTCAGCTCTCGTGGATGATGGCCGGATGACCGGCGTTACCCCCTTCGAAGAAGATCCGAAACCATCACCGCTGATTGAATCGATGTCCGACGCGCTTTATTCCGATTGCCGGGTCGAGCAGCCGATGGTTCGCAAGGGCTGGCTAGAAGACGGGCCCGGTGGTCGGCGCGAAGCCCGTGGCGGCGAGCCGTTTGTTCCGATTGAATGGAATCAGGCCATCGACCTCGTAACAAATGAGTTGGACCGAGTTCGCAATACCTTCGGAAACCAAGCCATATTCGGCGGGTCATACGGATGGTCCAGCGCCGGACGCTTCCATCATGCGCAAACGCTACTGAAACGGTTCCTCGGATGCATCGGCGGCTTCACAACCAGCGTCAACAGCTACAGCAACGCCGCCGGACAGGTCATCCTCCCACATGTATTGGGTGGCGGTGCCGCAGCAGGCTATGGCCCCTATACGTCCTGGGACAGTATTGAAGCCAATACCGAGTTGTTCGTCTCTTTTGGCGGCATTGGATTGAAGAATACACAGGTTGAGCCCGGTGGCATGGGAGAGCATTCGACCCACAAATGGCTCCCGCGTCTCAAGGCGGCGGGCATTGAGTTCGTCAGCGTCACACCCTGCCGCGACGATACCGCCGATTATCTGGATGCGGAGTGGTGGGCTGCACGACCGAACAGTGATGTCGCAATCATGCTCGGTTTGGCGCACACGCTCTATACCGAGGGCCTGCACGACGAAGCCTTCCTCGAGCGTTATTGCATCGGCTTCGACAAATTCCGCGATTATTTGACTGGCGAGTCAGACGGCCAACCGAAGTCGGCCGATTGGGCCGCGAATTTGTCGGAAATTGATGCGGACTCCATTCGCTCTTTGGCGCGAAAGATGGCGGCGAAACGCACAATGATCGGCACCGCCTATTCACTGCAGCGAGGCGATCATGGGGAACAACCCTACTGGATGACCGTCACCCTAGCGGCAATGCTAGGAGAGATCGGCTTGCCGGGTGGCGGCTGCGGGTTTGGCTACGGCAGTATGAACGGCTACGGCAACCCGTCGATGCGCGTTCCCTCCCCTGTCATGCAAACCGGTGAAAACCCGGTGCGTGATTTCATACCCGTCGCTCGCATCGCGGACTTGCTCCTTACCCCCGGAGCCTCCTACCAATACAACGGTGAGGACCGCGTCTATCCGGATATCCGTTTAGTCTATTGGTGTGGCGGCAACCCTTTTCATCACCACCAGGACCTAAACCACTTAATCGAAGCTTGGCACAAACCAGAGACGATCATCGTGAATGAGCCCTGGTGGACCTCGACCGCGCGCTTTGCCGATATCGTCCTGCCGGCAACGACCACGATGGAGCGCAACGATATCGGCGCCAGTTCCCGGGATCGGTATTGGTTGGCGATGCAAAAAGTAGTCGATCCTGTCGGACAATCGCGCAACGACTATGACATTTTCTCCGGTTTTGCCGAGAAAATGGGTGTCTTAGATGCCTTTACGGAAGGTCGCGACGAAGATGAATGGCTGCGCCACCTTTACGACGTCGCGCGCCAACAGGCGGCCCGCCGGAAGATCGAAATGTCCGATTTCGATGACTTTTGGGTACAGGGCTATGCCGAGAGCCCTGAGCCGAGCGAACCTTTTGTGTTCCTGGCCGAATACCGCACCGATCCCGAAAAGTATCGCCGCGACACACCGTCCGGCAAGATTGAGATATTCTCCGAGACCATCGATAGTTTTTACTATGACGACTGCCCCGGCCATGCGACCTGGATGGAACCGTCGGAATGGCTTGGATCGGATACAGTATCCGAATTTCCACTTCACCTGATTTCGAACCAACCGAACACCCGGCTTCACGCTCAACTGGATCAAGGACGCGTCAGTCAAGACAGTAAGATTTCCGGCCGTGAGCCCGTCCGCATTAATAAGGCAGATGCCAACGCCCGCGGTATTAGCGACGGCGACGTGGTACGCATCTTCAATGGGCGCGGCGCCATTCTAGCCGGCGCGGTTTTGACAGACGGTGTCCGGTCCGGAGTCGTCGAAATTGCCACAGGTGCCTGGTACGACCCCGTGGAGCCCGGCCAGATCGGCAGTTTGGATCGCCACGGTAACCCGAACGTCCTGACGCTAGATAAAGGCACATCGAAACTGGCACAGGGCCCAACGGCCCACAGCACATTGGTCGAGATGGAAAAATTCGACGGCGAAGTTCCCGAAATTACGGTCTTTTCACCGCCGAATACTATCTAGTCACCCTATGTAGCTCAGGACGCCCCGCCCGAATGCCGAATTTGCGCGATAAAGCTCGTAACTTCCTCGCGCAACGTCCCGGAATGCTCTGACAATTCGGAGGACGCGGTCAAAACTTCGCGTGCGGCTCGACCAGTCTCCTCAGCCGTCGCGGAGACTTCCGATATGTTTCCAAGCACACCCTGCGCACCCGCCACCGCTTGCTCAATACTACGGGCAATTTCTTGGGTTGCCGCGCGCTGTTCCTCTACAGCGCTGGCGACGTTTGCCGAAATCTCGTTGATCTCGCCGATTGTGCCGCCGATACCGTCAATCGCACCAACCGCGTCTCCGGTGGCCTCTTGAACGGATTCGATATGAGTCCGAATCTCCTCTGTCGCCGACGCCGTTTGGGTCGCCAGGCTCTTCACTTCCGCCGCGACAACGGCGAAACCCTTGCCGGCACCTCCCACACGCGCAGCTTCGATCGTCGCGTTCAAGGCTAACAGGTTGGTTTGCTCTGCGATATCCGTGATCAAATTGACCACCTCACCGATCCGTTGAACAGCCTCAGACAAGCCCTGAACGGTATTATTTGTTCGACTGGCCTCCTGCACGGCTTGATCGGCCACACCCGTGGAATGCTTTACTTGCCGGGCAATCTCGTCGACAGACGCCGAAAGTTCGGTCGCCGCGGAGGCCACGGTCTCGATATTGCCGACCGCGTCTTCGGTATTGCTCGACGCTAGCGTCGTCAGATCGCTGGTCTGTCCAGCGGCATTGACCATTAATTCTGAAGCGCCGCGCATTTGGGTCGTCGAACTGGCGACACTTTCAACCACGCGCATTACGGAACCTTCAAAATCATCGGCCAAGCGATTTCTCGACTGTCGCCTTTCGTCCATGGATTGCCGTTCGCGTTGCTGTTCTTCGTCTCTCATTTTTGCAGCTTCAATTGCGTTGGTCTTGAATATCTGCACGGAATTGGCCATGCGTCCTATTTCGTCGACCCGGTTCACACTTGGAACTTCGACGCTCGTATCACCGTCAGCCAATTCATCCATGGTGTCGCTCATACGAATTAATGGCTGTGTGACGCGACGAGCTCCGATGACGACGAGAGTTATCAGCACAGCGCCCGAGACGATAATCGCGAGAATGATCGTCGTACTGAGCTTATTACCGGCGGTAATCGTCGCCCCAATATCGCTCGAGACCTCCAACACGCCTCGCACGTCGCCCAGTTTCCAATCAACCTTTGGAGAACCTGCAATGGTATTGTGGCAATTTACACAGGCGTCAGCCACCATCCGATCCGCAACCGCGACACGGACGACCGGCTTCCCGTCGCGGGATTCTTGTCGACTAAAGGTCTTTTCCGGATTTTTAATTAAATAGTTCCATGCTGCGGCTTGGAACTCGTCGAGTTGACGTTCCGCCCGGTTCGGAAACGGATATCCGCTATAGAGCGAGATCGAGGTCGCTTCTTCTTTCAGCAATTCGCTCATATCGTGAATGAAAGTTGCCGGCAACGGAATGCCGTCTTCCATTGTTTTGTGGTTATACGAAGGCTTCAGCGGTTTACCATTCGCTACCGTCTTTTTTATAACGCTTCTCGTATAATAACCACGCAACGACTTGAATTGTTGAACAGTTTTCTTTCCCGCTCGCACCGCGTTGTCACGAGCATTTGTCTCAACCGAGCGTGGGATTAAGACAACCGCGCCAATCAATATCACCAACAATACCGTCGGTACCGGCAGTACCAGCGGCCAAAACACGCTCTTCTGAAATATGCTGATTGTATCCGCCCAATGCGCTTGTCCGTGGCCGCAAATTGGAGATAACGGTCATCGTCTCTATCAAGTGCGACCACCTATCATTAATACTAAGTACCTTTTTGTTTAAATTTGGTTAACTAAGATTCAAATTCAGATGAAAATCAGAATCTGATATTTCGTCTTTCTCGTTCGCCGTGAAGATGTGATAGCTTAAGTTAATAAATGAAATTTCCCGCCTGTCCCGGAGATACCGATGCCTGATAGCCTTCTGACCAATTCGAAAGTCGTCGCCGCCTATCGCGAGCGCACGCAGAAATCCGCTGAACTTGCCGCGACCGCGCGCAAGACCTTTCCGAGCGGCATCACTCATGATTCCCGCCATACCGACCCCTACGGCATTTACGTGGACCACGCGAAAGGCTCGCGGAAATGGGATGTGGACGGCAATGAATACGTCGACTATTTCGGCGGTCATGGTGCGTTGATCCTGGGGCATAACTATCCAGGCATTATCGAGGCAACCCATACCCAGCTAGATAAAGGCACCCATTTCGGCGCCGGCCATCCAGCGGAAGTCGAATGGGGAGGACTGGTTCGCCAGATGGTGCCCTGCGCGGAGCGCGTGCGGTTCACTTCTTCTGGTACCGAAGCCAATCTCATGGCCTTCCGGCTCGCGCGTGCCTTTACCAAAAAACCGAAACTGGTGCGCTTTATCTGCCATTTCCATGGCTGGCAGGATCACGTTGCTTTCGGCGCCAAAGGAGGCGCCACGGGCGGCCCAGTTCCCGGTGTATTGGACGGCATCATTGAGAACGTGATCTTGATCGAGCCTGGCAACGAGCAATTGATACGCGAGACCCTGTCATCGCGCGACGATATCGCCGGCGTTATCATGGAACCGACCGGTGCAAGTTTCGGCGGTGTTCCGGTCACTCGAGATTTCGTCGCGGCGGTAAGGGACGCCACGACCGAGAATGGCGTATTGCTGATGTTCGACGAAGTCGTCACGGGCTTTCGCGTATCGCCAGGTGGTGCGCAGGCATATTACGGTATCACGCCCGACCTTACCTCTCTCGCCAAGATTCTCTCTGGCGGACTTCCCGGTGGTGCCGTCTGCGGGCACGCAGATATCCTTGAATTACTCGATTTCGAAATCGCCGAAGAAAAAGGCTTCGAGAAGATCGGCCATCAAGGGACATACAATGCAAATCCGATGTCGGCGGTCGCCGGTGTCGCCGCCCTGACGGAAATTCGCGATAGCGACGCTTGCAAGCGGGCCAGTGCGAATGGTGCCAAAATTCGCGCGCGCATAAACGATGTCTTCACGGAGGAAAATATCCCCTGGGCGGCGTTTGGCGATCATTCGGCTTGGTTCGTTTATACCAACCCAGAAGGCCGCGATATCGATCCAAAGAGCTTCGATGGATATGCGCAGAGCTTCGAGCATATGCGCGATTCCGGTAACCATCCGGCAACCGGAAAACTTCGAATTGCCATGTTGGTCAACGGCGTCGATATCACCAGCAAACCAGGCGGCACGGTGATGGCCGCACATACGGACGAAGATATCGAACGCACCGCGGAAGCAATGCGCCAATCCGTGCGCATGCTCCGCGATGAGGGCGACCTATAGGTTAGGCATCAGCTCATTTTTGATCTTAGCCGTGCGTCCAGCATTAGCGCCAATGACATGCTCTTTATAGGCTGGTCGCGCCACTAGGCGTTCGTAGTACGCTTCCACGTTGGCATGTGAAGGACGGTTCGGTGTCCAGTGGATCCAGCGGTCTATTAACGAGCCTGCCGCGAAATCTGCCATGGTGAGTTTGTCACCGCCGAGGTAGTCGTTATCGGCAAGGTGCTTGTCCAAGATGTCGAGCATTGGCAACGCTTGCGTCGCGGCCGCGTTAATTTTCTCCGCGCTACGCTCTTCATCAGAGACGCGGAAGTATTGATCCAGATAAATGGAATTGAACCCGGCAAAATTGATCGAGCTCCAATCCATCCACTTATCCGCCGCCGCACGGGCTTGCAGATCCTCCGGATAGAGGTCTCCCATGCTGTATTTCGCGCAGAGATAGCGCGTCACCGCGCCAGATTCCCAGAGCGTGAAGCCGTTTTCT
>JABJCS010000525.1 GCA_018665505.1 Alphaproteobacteria bacterium | reverse complement strand
CTTAACCTGAGTTACAACCCTAAACCAAATAATAGAGCACCCATACCATCAAAACTGAAGCGTGATGCGTCTATTCGCCGAAAAGGTTTTTTCAAAGAGCGGCGAAGACAATTTCCTTAATCCGCTGCATCTCATTGATTTACTAATTTTCTGTTGTCGTTTGGATGCAACGCAAAAGAAGCATTTTTAATGCACGTATTTTCACAGATTGAGAAAACGAACAAGCTTGTCGAGACGCGGCAGGATCTCACCTGCAGAGGCCGCTTTCAAACCGAATAGGCAGCGGGTCACCCCCGCCTCAGCCAACTTCTCTATGGCCTTCGGGTCTCGTGGAGTGGCATTGGTGGTAATCGGAAAAGGTTCCCGCCCCGCTTCCTTCGCTAGGGCCGCCAATTCGGCCATCCGTTCTTGCTTCAACTCGGTCGGTGCCTCGTTGCCGCCGAGCGACGGGAACCAAGCGTCTCCATAACGAAGTACCCGCTTAAAAGTACCCGGTGCATCACCGCCAATGAGGATCGGCGGATGTGGCTTCTGCAGCGGTTTCGGCCAGGACCAGATAGGATCGAACTTAACGAACTCACCATCGTAACTGGCCTCGTCTTGGGTCCAAATCGCTTTCATCGCCTCGATGCGTTCGCGCACGATCTTCCAGCGGTGGTTCCATGGCGTGCCGTGGTTCTCCATCTCTTCGCGGTTCCATCCACCGCCGATACCGAAATCAACCCGACCACCGGAGATTTGATCCAAGCTGGCAATTTGCTTGGCGGTAATGATGGGATCCCGCTCGACGACCAGGCAGATTCCCGTACCAAGCCGAATACGCTTGGTCACAGCTGCCGCCGCCGTCAGTGTCGCAAACATGTCGTGGTTGCGGATATAATCGTCTGGCAGATTCCCACCGCGCGCAAAGTCAGAGGACCGGCTGGCGGGAATATGGGTGTGGTCCGGCACGAACAACGCGTCGAGCCCGCGCTCCTCGACCGCGACGGCGAGTTCCGTCGCCGGGATCGAGTAGTCGGTGACGAACATGGTGACGCCGAATTCCATAATCTGAGTCCTATTAATTATCGGGAGTAACTCGCCATTGGTCTCCCCTCCCTGTCATCCATGCCAAAATAAGATTGGCGCGGTATGTCAGGAATTCCAGACGGAGTGCGTATTCCACAGCTTGCAAAATCCAGAAGCTTCGCGATGCGGCAAGGCTTCATGGATGGATTTCCATTGTTCGAAATGATCTATTCGCAGGCCCCGATTTTCCCTCGATCACGCTGTTGATTTTGGCACGACGTTTTACATTGAGTGCCATGGCCATTATGCGCCAACTGTATAATATTCCACGATAGAAACGCACCATAAGGTAGAGAATGAGTCGCATACAGCGTAACGCCTATCCAATATGCTTAAATTGAAATGTACCGGCCTATTCTTGACCTGGGCACTTCTTAATTCCGCCAACGCCATTGAGCTACCATCGCCCAAAGACCCCATTATTCTAACGGTCGAAGGGAATGTTAGCATTGCCAATCGCGGCGATCATGCGGCCTTTGATTTAAGTATGCTCAAAGCGCTCGGTGCGATCACCGTTGATACTAATACGCCTTGGACTGATGGCGTCATCCGCTTCAAGGCGGTGCCTCTCCTGAAGGTGCTTGCGGCGACCGGTGCTTCCGGAACATCCGTTATTGCTCACGCACTTAACGATTATAAAAGCATCGTTCCCATGAGCGTGCTCGATAAAGGACACGCATACCTTGCTTTCGAGATGAATGAGACGTTAATGACTCGTAGGGACAAAGGACCGTTATGGTTGATTTTTCCCTGGAGCGATCATCCCGAATATTTGACCCCGCAAATGAAAATCCATGCGGTCTGGCAACTCAATAAACTCCGAGTGCAATGAAGGCTCCGATCCGAATTTCCAATAGCTACATGATTGCGATTCTGGTTGCAGCGATCTTCGGTATTGCTTCCTTAATTGGGGCGGCGCAACTGCGCTCATTACAAGACGAACTTTCCTACAGACCCATCGCCAACGGCGTTTGGTCGGTTAACCAAGGTGAATTTCGATTACAGAAGCTCAATAACGCCTTGCAACAATTCATCGTCGACCCGGTTTCCGACAACCGGCAAGCCGCGCTTCTTCAACTCGACATTCTGTGGAGCCGCCATGCAATCCTCACGGAAGGGGAAATCGGCGACCTTGTCTCGCGGTATCCAGACCATCAATCCCTGATGGAGAAATTTCGCGAATTCCTCGAGCAAGCAGATGAAGCCGCCATGAGTTTATCGCCCGAACGTGCGAAGAACCTATTGGTCGAGTTGGTTCAGCTGCAACACCTCTTTCGCGATTTGACGGTATTTACCGCAAGGTACACGCACTCGGGATTTGGGGAAAATTTATCGAGATTACACCAACTATCGTACGTTATCGAATGGGCGATCATTGTCAGTTTGCTGACGGGCGGCATTGTTGTCGTGCTGCTGTATCGGCAGACCAGATTAGCGCGAGCGCAGTCAGAGCATCTTATAACGGCGGAGAGAAGCGCGCGGCACGCCCTTGACCTGGCCAAGCAAGCGGACCGCGCGAAATCTCAATTCCTCGCGAATATGAGCCACGAACTCCGAACCCCGCTGAACGCAATCCTTGGGTTTTCCTACTTACTTAAGACAGAGGCTTTTGGAAAACATTCAAATCAAAAAGGGGCTGTCCCAGATAACCGAGATTAGAGGTTATCATGGTATCCATGCGCAAGAGCCGTCTGAGCAGATACAGGCAGGATCGTCTGATCGAACATTTTGTTGCTGGCACGACGGCCCGGACAGCTGCCAGTTTATGT
>JABJCS010000524.1 GCA_018665505.1 Alphaproteobacteria bacterium | reverse complement strand
TATAGCGCCGATACCGAGATCAAGATGATGGCAAATTGTCATTGCAGCGATTGCCGGGCGGCGACAGGGGCTGCGTATGGGACGCTGCTGTTTGTCAGCGAGGATTCCTTGGAAGTGCAAGGTACGCCAAAAGTATTCCATCATGTCGCCGATAGCGGCGCAAAAATGGAAAAGCATTTTTGCTCGGATTGCGGCTCTCAACTCTTCGGAAAGAACTCGGGTAGGGCAGGCGTCGTCAGTATCCGCGCGGGTGGTCTAGACGAAAACGATTTCGTCAAACCAGCAGTTAATGTCTATCTTAGCAGTAAGATCGACTCGACTCCGGTCGATCCGGACCTCAAGGGTTTCGACAAGATGCCAGGCTAGCCCGAAGCGACGACCCTGTTTCTGCCACTACAGCATCATCTTACGTATGCCAGCCGCGGGCCCGTTTGAATAAATCGGTAATCCAATAGGCTTGAGCGCCGATAGCGCCGAGCGGCAGGAGGATCCAAAGCACGTTGAATAGGGCAAGGCCAAGCACGATCAGACAGAAATCCGCGCGGCTAAGTTTATGGAAGATATAGATAAGCCAGTCGGTGAAATCTTCCGGCTTGCGGACATCGGTGGCTTCCTCTTCACGCGATTTGCTCTCCGGTTCGTTCTTGGCTCTCGCGTTTAAGACGATATCTATGACGTAATCAATCGTGGCGCCGACCGCCGCGGCGACACCAAGCCAGGCCCAGAGGGATTCTCCCGTCACCTGCCAAGTGCCGTATCCCAGTGCGGCGAAGAAGGCGCTGTCGACCAACCAGTCGACGAAATCGTCGAAATGCGCGCCCCAGTCAGAGGACATCGCCTTTAAGCGAGCGATTTCACCGTCACAATTATCCAGCGTGTAGCAGGCCATAAGCCAAAATCCCCCTGCAATATGCATCGACCAAGTGCCCTGGGCGAAGCACCAAGCGCCGATCAATCCGGCGATCATCGACAAGGCCGTGATCTGATTGGGGGATATTGGAAGGCGGTGGAGTAGGTGTGTCAGCGGATATGAGAGCTGCCGCGTGATTGGGAGCAATTGGGCTGGTCGGGTCAGGACGTAAGAGCCGTCGGGGCTGGAGAGAGTGGGCATGAGGCGACCGTTCGGTTGCGGGTCCGAATTCGAACTTCTCTACGCCCACGAGCATGGCGTTGCAAGCGGTGGACGCAAAAGATAGTGGCCACCAGGCGAGGGGCTCCGTATAAGGTCGCTCGCATGCGTATCGCTTCTTACATCGGTTTGATTGTGGGCCTCGGCATATTTATCGCCCTGGTCGTCTGGCAAGGTTTCGGCGACTTAGCCGATCTGTTGTTGGCGTCCGGCTGGCCATTGCTGTTGGTCCCGGCGATCTGGTTTCCGACTGTGCTGATGAATGCGCGTTGTTGGCAGGTTTTGTTTGTACCACCACACGGACCGACATTCGGCCAAGCGTTTCATGCCCAATGGATGGGCCGGGCGGTCAATACGCTACTTCCTGTCGCGTCGATTGGGGGAGAGATCGTCAAGGCCCGCGCTCTTATCCTGTGGGGCATCGATGCCAAGCACGCGAGCGCCTCGGCCGTGGTCGACAAGACCGTCCAAGCCTTGACTATGATCGTCTGGGGTGTCGTTGGAATAGGCCTTCTCGCCAGCACATCGTTGGACAACGAGCTTGCATTCTATTCGGCGCTCGGCCTGGCGATTTTGGGTGCGGGGATTGCCGGATTTCTCGTCATCCAGCGGGCCGGTATGTTCCGCATCATGGTCCGTTCCGCTCATAAAGTGACGGGTTCGGACAAATTAGGTGAGCTCGTCGGCACGGCAGAAGAAGTCGATGAGGTCGTCCGTGCCTTGTACCGTGATCGTGCGCGGGTGTTCCGTGCCACTGGTTGGCGGTTGGCCGCCCTGGTTCTGCAGACGGGCGAAGTGTGGCTGGCGGCAACCTTGTTGGGATTCCCAATCGGTATCTTGGAAGCCCTGATGCTGAAAAGTCTCTCCAGCACCTTGAGCGACGCGGCTTTCGTCGTGCCGAACAGTTATGGCATTCAAGAAGGGGCGTTCATCGTTCTGGGCGCGCTGGTCGGATTGGGTCCGGATGCGGCCTTGGCGATTTCCTTGGCCATTCGGATACGTGAAGTTTTGATCGATGTGCCGGGCCTGGTTTTATGGCAACATGCCGAAGGGCGGGCGTTTTTTCGGGGTCGCCGGGAAAACCGAGATGCTGGGCGGTAAATATAGGGCTTTTTTGAGGCGACAGTTGCCTCGATATTGTTGTGTGTTTGTGCCAGAAGGGCTAGGAATATCCCCCGCCGTTAGGAGTAGGGCGAAGGCTTTTTATGCTTGATTGGATTTTATATATTCCAGCCGTCTTGGCCGGGCTGTCGTTCGCGTATGTCAGCATATGCATCGTCGCCCTATTGCGATTCCGCGCGCGCATCAACGCCAAGCAGGATTGGTCGCACCGCCCGCCTATCACGGTTCTCAAGCCGGTTTGCGGCATGGAAACCAATTTGGCCGAGAACCTGCGCTCGTTTTGCCGCCAAGATTACGATCAATTCCAGGTGATTTTCGGCGTTCATGGTGAAGATGATGAGGCCATTCCGACGATCCACGCGCTAATCGAGGAATTTCCCGAACGCGACCTGTCCTTGGTGATCGACGACACGATCATCGGCAGCAATTACAAGGTTAGCAATCTGGCGAATATGTTTGGATCGGCGCGTCACGATATTATCGTCGTCGCCGACAGCGATATGCGGGTTTGTCGGGATTATCTGAAAGCGGTTGTAGCACCCTTCCAGGACCCGCAAGTGGGTGCCGCGACGTGTGTCTATTCGGGCCGTGCCGCCGGAAAGTTGCCGTCCAAACTAGGTGCTCTGTTTATCAATGACTGGTTCTTGCCATCGGCGCTCATTCCTGCGGTCTTTGGCCGATTGACCTATTGTTTTGGGGCGACGATGGCCATCCGCCGCTCGAACTTGGAACAATTCGGTTCTTTCAATGCGTTGGCGAATATCCTGGCTGACGATTTTA
>JABJCS010000523.1 GCA_018665505.1 Alphaproteobacteria bacterium | reverse complement strand
GCGATCGAGTTGGTGATCCAAAATATCTGGATAGGCGGCACCATCGCCGTTGCGATCTTGCTCATATTCCTGAAATCGATACGCGCAACCTTGGTCGTCGGTTTGGCGATACCGGTTTCCGTCATCGCGTCGTTCGTCGCGATGGCGCTTCTCGGACGCTCGATCAACGTGGTCTCGCTCGCCGGCATTGCATTTGCCGTTGGCATTGTCGTTGACGCTGCGATTGTCGTCTTGGAGAACATCTACCGAATGCGCGAGCAAGGGAAGAAACCTTCGCTCGCGGCCCTATTGGGCGCGCAGCAGGTATGGGGCGCCATTCTCGTCTCCGCGCTGACGACAGTGATGGTTTTCATTCCGCTGCTTATTATGGATCTTGAGGTGGGGCAGCTTTTCCGTGACATCGCGGTCGCGATTTCCGTATCCGTCTCTCTGTCCTTGATTGTCTCGATTACCGTAATTCCGGCTCTCGCGAAGCGACTGCTTGGCGGCGACGTGAAGCAACCGGGTAAAGGACTAAGCGTGCCCTTTGCGGACAAGTTCGGGCGCATGTTCATCGCCGGCGTCGTTGGCATTACCCGGCGCATGGTGGCTGATAAGAAGATCGCTCTCGGCATCGTCGGAGCGTTGATGGCTGGGACGGTATCGCTGACGTGGTGGTTGCTGCCGCCCTTGGAGTACCTGCCCGAGGGCAATCGAAATCTGGTGATCAGTGTCGTGCAACCGCCTGCCGGTTATAACCTCAAGACGATGAGCGAGCTTGCCAATCGGGTCGAAGCTGAAGTGCTTCCACATATCGCCAAGGACGAGAACGACATCGCTGCAGCTGATATGCCGCCGAAGCTGAAATATTTCTTCTTCGTGGTTTGGCGTCAGCAGGTTTT
Organism: Alphaproteobacteria bacterium; assembly: GCA_018665505.1. Next base: position 2,917 of record JABJCS010000523.1, on the reverse strand, counting down.
CTTGGGCGGGCGGGGAATGGACCCGACGCGGGCAAAAGACATGATCCCATTGTTGGAGAAACCGGTATTCAAGGAGCCCAGCACGTTCGTCCATAGTTTTCAGCCATCGATTTTTGGGCGCGGTATCGGCGGCAGCCGATCTATCGACATGGACATTACGGGCTTGGAATTGACCGATATCTTTGAAGGAGCTCGTCGGGCCGGCGCTCGCATTGGCGAAATTCTGCCGCGAAAGGACGGCACCAGTTTCCGGCCTCGGCCTAGTCTGCAATTGGGCGAGCCGGAAATTCGGATCGTGCCGAACCGCATACGTTTGGCGGATGCGGGATTGTCGGCGCAGGACCTCGCCGTTACGGTCGACGCCTTTAATGACGGCGTTCGCGTGGCGGAAGTGACGGAAGGTGGCCAGCAAATCGATCTGATGTTGATGGGACCGGAAGACGGTATTGTGGAAACCCAAGGCATTGCAGCGCTTCCGGTCGTGACACCCGGTGGCACGATTCTACCGGTCTCTTCCCTGGCGGACGTCCAGGTGACGGCGGGGCCGACGGAAATTCGCCATGTGGACAACGCCCGCACTGTGACCCTACAAATTCGCCCGGCACCGGAACTGGCGCTCGGGGAAGCGTTGGATATTTTGCAGGGTGATGTGATCGACAAACTATTCGAGGAAGGTTTGCCGCCCGGCGTCAGAATCAGACTGTCCGGCACGGCGGACAAATTGCTCGCAACAGCTGCTGAAATGAAGTGGGATTTGGCGATTGCCCTGGCGATTGTCTACCTGGTTATGGCGGTGCTCTTCGAGAGCTTCGTCTATCCGCTCATTATTGTCCTTTCGGTGCCATTAGCGACCGCGGGTGGTGTCATCGGTCTAAACCTGCTCAATCTGTTCTATTTCCAAGCACTGGATATGTTGACCTTGCTTGGTTTCGTGATCTTGATCGGGATCGTCGTCAATAATGCGATCCTGCTGGTGCATCAGACGCTCTATCATATTCGCGAGGAAGGCTATGCCCATGGTGACGCGATCGTGGAAGCGACGCGGAACCGGATCCGACCCATCTTCATGTCGACTCTGACCAGCGTTGGCGGCATGTTGCCGTTGGTGGTTTTCCCGGGCGCCGGTTCGGAAATATACAGAGGTCTGGGCTCCGTCGTCGTCGGTGGATTATCGCTCTCGGCGGTATTAACGCTAGCTATCGTGCCGCCCTTGTTGAGCGTCTTCATCGGCGTCCTGGAACGCGGCCGTGGGGCGGGCGAAGCTGTCGCCGAGGCAGCGGAATAGAGTCGGGCGATGCGATACGATTTTATCATCATAGGCGGGGGGATTGCCGGAGCATCGGCCGCGTATAGGCTGGCACTGCATGGTTCAGTCGCGTTGCTCGAAATGGAAGACCAACCCGGCTATCACAGTACGGGACGTTCCGCTGCGCAATTTACCGAGCTATATGGCAACGGTCCAATCCGTGCCTTGGTACGGCTCAGTAAGGATTTTCTTGTCTCCCCTCCGGAGGGGTTTACGGATGCGCCGATCCTGACACCGCGCGGCGCGATGTTTGTGGCGACGGATGCTCAACGCCCGGTCATTGATGCCTTCGTGGCAATGGCGGCGGAAGAGAATTGTCCGGTATCGGAATTGGATGTTGCGGGAGCGCGCGGCATCGTACCGGTCTTACGTGCCGAGGCCTTCGACAGTGCCGTCCTTGAGCCGGAATCGACCGATATGGATGTGCATGCTTTGCATGGCGGATTCTTGCGGGGGACGCGGTCGCGCGGTGGCGACATTATCACGAATGCGGAAGTCACGGGTTTGACACGACAAGATGGCGTTTGGCGGGTTGAGACGCCAGCGGGTGGATTTGAAGCACCGGTCGTCGTGAATGCAGCGGGGGCTTGGGCAGATGTCGTGGCCGAGCGTGCCGGTGTCGGGACCGTCGGTTTGACGCCAAAACGCCGGACGGTAATCTTGTTCGATCCGCCGAGCGACGTGGCGATTGATGCCTGGCCACTGGTGATCGACGCAGACGAGAATTGGTATTTCAAACCGGACGCCGGGAAGGTTCTGGCGTCGCCTGCCGACGAGACGCCAGTTGAGGCATCGGATGCGCAACCGGAAGAACTCGATATTGCGTTGATTGCGGATGCGATTGAGCGAATGACGACGATGCGGGTCGGGCGGATTTCTCATAGCCGGGCCGGCCTGAGGACATTTGCATCCGATAAAACACCGGTTGTCGGTTTTGCACCGGATGCGGAAGGTTTTTTCTGGCTCGCGGGTCAAGGCGGATATGGGATCGAAACATCACCGGCGATGGGGGTGGCTACCGCGAGCTTGATCGTCGATGGCAACCTTCCCTCGGAGTTCCTGGAGGCCGGGGTATCGGAAGCTGATCTGACCCCACGCCGCTTTGTATAAATTCGGACTTATTCCATCACATTAACGTGTTCTGATGTGTCACCGTGTGAGGGACTCATACCTTATTATTCGCGAACTAAGTGAAGTGAATGAAGGGGTATACGCGTTGAGAGCTGCCGGTCGCGAAAAATTGGCGCAGGAATTGATCGACGATGTCGACGAAGCTGGCGCGTTGTTGAAGGCGATGGCGAACGAGAAGCGTCTCGTTATTCTGTGTCATCTGTTGCAAGGCGAGAAATCCGTTGGCGAGATGGAAGAGATACTCGATCTCAGCCAATCAGCGCTTTCTCAACATTTGGCGCGGTTAAGAGTCGCTAAGATCGTCAAAACAAGACGTTCCGCACAAACGATTTATTATTCACTCAACGGTCCGAATGCCGAAGTTATATTGACCGCGCTGCATGGGCTTAGCGACGCAACCCCAATGAGACAACCTCAATCCACTGCTGCTTAGCTGTCTAACAGATACTAAGCGAAAGTATCTAAGACTCTGCCAAGTTC
>JABJCS010000522.1 GCA_018665505.1 Alphaproteobacteria bacterium | reverse complement strand
TAACAGAGCCAATATCCGGATTTTTTCCATCAACCAACTCAACGCGCACAACCTTATTGGCATGCTCGTAGCGCTTAACCGTAAGTCCCTTCCGCAAACTAATATTCCCGCGCAATAGGAAATGGGCCGGCGTTTCGTCGAGCGGATAGTGGCTCACCTGCTCCAATTCGGTGTCGACATGGATGAGCAGATTACCATCTGCGTATAATTGAAGCGGGACGGGTGGATCATATATGAAGCGCATGCGACCGGGACGGTGAAGGTACAACTTACCTTGCGCGAAACCCCCGTCCGGATTGTTTTGAACGAAACGGGCTTCAAGGGTGCGCAGCGTGTTGAGATAGTTCTCGATGCGATCAATCTGCGCTTCCGTCGGCGTGTCGGCGGCGGCGAGGAAAGGCACACAGATCAAGCAAAGCGCGAAGCATGCGGCGTGACCCATCCGTTTGAATGTATCGTTTGACGACATACCCCAACATTTGGGGGGCAGACCCGAATTCGCAACCAGAATCTGAGGCACGCGCCGATTTAGGAGCTGTGGTCGCCCGCGAGGACTTCCCTCCGTCCGACCCGATCAGCTTGGCTGATCACGCCTTCTTTTTCCATCTTTTCGATGATACGGGCGGCGCGGTTATATCCGATCTGCAAGTGGCGCTGCACGAAACTGGTCGATGCCTTACCCTCGCGGCAAACAAGGGCGACGGCCTTGTCGTATAGCTCGTCGCCCGAATTCTCTTCATTCTCCATCATCGCGAAGGGATCGTCTTCGTCATCCGCGGTTACCGAATCGATATATTCTGGCGCCCCTTGCGAGCGTAAAAATTGCGCGACCGCTTCCACTTCGTCGTCATGGACCAAAGGGCCGTGGACGCGGGTAATCCGCCCGCCACCGGCCATGAAGAGCATATCACCCTGCCCGAGCAATTGTTCCGCACCTTGCTCGCCGAGGATCGTGCGGCTATCGATCTTCGACGTGACCTGGAAACTGATTCGCGTCGGAAAGTTTGCTTTGATCGTGCCTGTGACGACGTCCACCGAAGGGCGCTGCGTTGCCATGATGAGGTGGATTCCTGCGGCCCGTGCCATCTGCGCCAAGCGTTGAATGGTCGCTTCGATGTCCTTACCAGCGACCAACATCAGATCGGCCATCTCATCGACGACAACAATAATATACGGGAGCGGCGTCAGATCGAGGGGTTGTTCCTCCATGATCGGTTTGCCGGTTTCCGTGTCGAACCCGGTCTGAACCGTTCGCGTCAGCTCTTCGTCTTTATCAGAGGCTTCGACAACTCGTTTGTTGTATCCCTCGATATTACGCACGCCGAGCTTCGCCATATTGGAGTAGCGACGTTCCATCTCGCGCACCGTCCATTTGAGGGCAACCACGGCCTTCTTCGGCTCCGTGACGACGGGCGTCAACAAGTGCGGGATATCGTCATAGACCGACAGTTCCAACATTTTTGGGTCGATCATAATTAATTTACCCTCTTCCGGAGTCAGCCGGTAGAGCAGAGACAGGATCATCGCGTTCAAGCCGACGGACTTACCTGAACCGGTTGTTCCCGCGATCAGAAGATGAGGCATGCGGGATAGGTCGGCGATGACAGGATTGCCGCCAATATCCTTGCCGAGAACCATCGGCAGTTTGCTGGTGTTCTTCTCGAATGTTTCGGACGAAAGCAATTCCCGAAGATACACCGTCTCTCGCTTTGCATTCGGCAATTCGATACCGATCACGTTGCGCCCGCGAATGACCGCTGAGCGGACGGAGATGGCGCTCATAGAGCGTGCGATATCATCGGATAGGCCGATAACACGGCTGGTTTTCGTGCCCGGTGCCGGCTCCAGTTCGTACAGCGTGACCACGGGCCCAGGGCGGACTTTGACGATTTCACCGCGCACACCAAAGTCGTCGAGGACGCCTTCGAGGAACCGGGCGTTTTGCTGCAATCCTTCTTCGTTGATCATTTCCATCGAGCGCTCTCCCGGCGGCGCGTCGTCGATCAATTCGAGGGGTGGTAGTTGGAAGCCGTCGTCGGGGCTCCGCAAATCGAGTTTGCGTTGTTTTGCCTCACGGGCGCGGCGTCCCGGTTTAGTCGTCTCCTCCTTAGGTGCAACGAGGTCCGGGTCGACGGGTTTTCTGGTCGAGACCACCTCGACCGGTCGTATATTACCGTCATCGGCGTTTTCACCAAAGGTGGGCTCGATCCGATCTTGGCTGCTGCGGCGAAGGGGAATAGTCGGGATAAGTTTTCGGAACGAAAATCCGATCTTCTCGGGGCGCCCCCCGACTGTCTCTTCTTCCGTCTCTTGCGATTTTGTACGATGACGGAGATTGCCTACCGTTTGAAATGCGAGCTTGCTCCCGTACCAAATACGGAGCGCGCCGTTCTGCCACTCGCGAGCGGAAAACCCTAATGTGTATAAAAGAACGCCGCCTGCGATCGCGGCCATCAAGGCCACGTAACACCAACGCGGTACCGGTTCGATCAATAAATCGAGCGTCCAGAAATGCAACATATCGCCGACCACGCCCCCGAGCCCACCGCGGAACGGCCAGCTTTCCGGCGAACTCGTATGCGATAGCGCAAGTGCTGCGATCAGCAATCCTGCGGGGAGCAGAGCGAGACGAAGCCAGGGCGCCTCAATGCGGTGTTCGCTGACCAAGCGCCAGCCCCATCCGGCGAGGAGGATGACGCCGAACAATGCAACCAACCCAAGCGATTGCAATAGGAGGTCGCTTGCCAGAGCGCCTGCTGCTCCCAAAAGATTCCGAATCTCTCCGCCTGCCGTCGACGTGTTCAGTGACGGATCGCCTGAAGCGTAGCTGGCAAATGCGACCAGCAGGGCCAAGGCAATCGCGATCATTCCGACACCGACGAATTCGACCGACCGGTGGCGTAAAATGGCGCTCATGCCGGCAGGAAGGAATGAAGATTTCGTCGCGCTTTTGTTCGCGGTGGCCATGGTATCGCCCTTGTTGATTCGTTGTGGCCGCACGACTGACTGAACCAATCACCGGTGCGGCAGATGAATTTGTCAAAATATTATCGATTTGTACAAATAAACTCAAGTGTAGAGGGGAAGTGAATTTATGTATTCGTGAAGTAATAATAAATGAATAAATCGAATAAAAATACTGGATAGCTTATCTTTTGCGATGGGCGAAGTGATTAACTTCACTGGTGTGCGATCCTGGCTTTGCTCTAAAATCGCGGGCGCAATTCCAAAGTAGGTGTCGGTTTGAGCGAAGAACATGAAACAGCAGGTCGAGAGACCGTCCGGCTAACGACGCAAATGGCCGTCATTGCGGTTCTTGCGGGCGTCGTGGCGTTGGGATGGTGGATGTTCGCGGCTGATGGAGACGCGTCGTCAGGGAACGGTGCCCGCAAAAGGGCTGGCGCTACCTTGGTACTCGTCGAATCCATAAAATTCGCGGACGATAAGGTTCTTCTGCGAGCGGTCGGTACCGGGGAGGCTCTTAAATCTGCATCGATACATCCCTCCGTCTCTGGTGAAGTGATCGAGGTGTCTTTCAAGGCTGGCGCGCGGGTGAAAAAGGGCGATGTTTTGGTCCGCTTGGATTCAAAGCATCAACGATTGGCTGTCGGCCTGGCGGAAGTGGCCGTGAAGGAGGCCGCCCGGCAAGTCAAAAGACTACAACGTTTGGCGCCGAGCGGTGCCGCTTCGGTCGCCCGATTACAGACGACGGAGACCGAGCATGAAAGTGCTCGTCTGCGGTTGGCGCAAGCGCGGGCGTCTCTCCGGGATCGGAGTGTCTACGCTCCCTTTGACGGAGTCGTCGGTTTGACGGATATAGAGCGTGGAGACCGGGTATCCGAGCAAACGATGATCGCGACATTGGATGATAGGTCGTCGATTTTGGTGGATTTCAATTTGCCTGAGGAATTTGCCGCGCGGTTGCGCCCCGGTGATCCGGTGGCATTGCGGCCGTGGACGCGGCGCGAGGTCGTGCTGGAAGGTGCGGTGGCGGAGCTTGGAAGTCGGATCGATCCGGTCACACGCACATTGCGGATCAAGGCAGCCATTCCCAATAAGGAAGACGCCATACGACCCGGGACGTCCTTCGACGTGCAAATCGCATTCACGGGCGGCCGATATGCGACGATCCCGGAAGTAGCGGTCCTCTGGAGCCGTGACGGCGCTTATTTGTGGCGTGTGACGGATAGCAAGGCGGAGAAGGTCTTCGTTTCGATCGTGCGTCGCGACAAAGGACGAATCCTTGTCGACGGGCCTTTGGGTGTGGGCGACACGATTGTCGTCGAAGGCGTACAGGGCCTCCGCGCGGCACAAAAACAACGAACCGAACCCTTCGCCGCGACAGTGTCGCCCTCGCCGAAGAGCAAAGGCGGATGAACCGGATCAGCGATTTACCGTCGCTTTCCGTGCGCCGCCCGACATTGGTG
>JABJCS010000521.1 GCA_018665505.1 Alphaproteobacteria bacterium | reverse complement strand
TGCTGCGGCTCTGGCTGTCTCCGCCGGATGGAATCGATCTGCCGGAAGCTTTTGCAGGCCGGTACAACAGCGTTGAGGCAGGTAATCGCGGCGGCGTGACTGTGGCGGGTATGCAGCGTCAGGTTCCACTCACCCCCGCATAGGAGAACTCAATGCTATTCTTGGTCATCAGTACACCCGAACCCAAACGCCCGTCGGAAGTTCGTGAATACCGGCAAAAATATTGGCCGTGGGCGCAAGACAAGCTCGATCGCGGATTGGCGAAATCATTCTATGCGCGCACTGGACGCGGCGCGGTCGCATTGTTTGATGTCGGCTCGAACGAGGAGTTGCACGGCTTGCTTAACGAATGGGCGGAGATCGTTCCGGCCGAATTCGATATCTATCCTCTGATCGATCCGGAGGCGATCAAAGCCTTCCTCGCCAAAGACGCGGAATAGCACGCCTCTCAAACAATTCCTTTTTCCTTGAGGGCGGATATCTCGTCCGCGCTCAGTTCCAGCAGTTCTTCGTAGACTTCCGCATTATGTTGACCGAGCGCAGGGCCGGCGCGTCGCACGGCACCCGGCGCGTCGCGTAATTTCGGGACAATCCCCTGCATGCGGATCGTACCGAGTTCGCTGTCCTCTACCGCTACGATGTTCTCGCGCGCCGCATAATGGGGATCCTCGAAGGCGTCCTTGGCGGTAAAGACGAGGCTGAACGCGACACCCTTTTCGCTGAGCAGTTGGGAGACGTTAGGGAATTCGTTTGCCCGGAACCACGTGGTTACGATTTCTTCTATGGCGTCCGCATTGGTCACGCGGTCGGCATTGGTGCGGAACCGAGCATCGTCGATCAAGTCGGCACGGTCCATTGCTTCGGCCATGCGTTCGAATACGCTCTGGGTCGAACAGGCCAATGACACCCATCTATCGTCATCTGTCCGGTAGACGCCACTCGGCACCGCGTATTGGCTGCGATTGCCGGAGCGTTCCCGAACCGCGCCCAATTGATCGTATTCGATGACGAGGAATTCGAGGATGCGGTGCATTGATTCATAGAGCGACAGATCGATTTCCTCACCGCGCGCCGCCGGATCGTTAAGGCGTCTATAGAGCGCCATCATGATGGAGAACGCACCGAAGACGCCGGTAATCCCGTCGGCGATGGGATAGCCAAGATGTAGCGGCGTGCGGTCGCTCTCGCCACACAGGGTGGTCAGGCCGGACATCGCTTCGGCGACCCGGGCAAACCCGGCGTCGCGCGCTCGGGGGCCGGTTTGTCCGAAGCCACTGACCCGCAGCACCGTGAGGTCCGGATTGATGCGCCGTATTTCCTCAATCGGTAGGCCCCATTTTGCGAGGGTGCTGGGGCGAAAGTTTTCCACCAATACATCGAACTTGGGAAGCATTCGCTTGAGAATGTCCAATCCTTCCGGTGTCCGAATATCGAGGGTGATGCCACGTTTATTCCGGTTCGTCACCTTTCCCCACAGCGCCACGCCATTTTTGAACGGGGGCAGTGCGCGAACGCCATCTCCGCCGTTCGGCAATTCGATCTTCACGACATCAGCGCCGAAATCCGCCAACAGTGCGGAAGAAAGCGGTCCGGCGATAACAGTGGCGAGATCGAGAATACGTAATCCTTCGAGCGGCATCGGTGTCGGCATGGTGGGATCCTTTTCGGGTCGAGAGCGTTGGCAATTGAGCTAATCCGCGAAATCGGTTCTACCACGCGGGTTCGAGTGCTGGCCAAGCGCGGCACTCCGCTTATCTCCTATTCTAACGAATGACCCCCGTTTAACGAATGACCCTAGGGAAGGATGAGAACATGAGACGCTCCACCAAACTCCGCGAGTTGATGAAATCCGGCAAGACCATTGTGATCCCCGGCTGCTACAACGCAGTTAGCGGGAAGATTCTCGATAAAGTCGGATTTCCGGCGATCTACATGACCGGCTACGGCACGTCACTTTCTTTGACCGGCATGCCGGATTGCGGCCTGGCAACGATGACGGAGATGCATCTGAACGCGCGGTATATCTCCAACGCTGTCTCCGTGCCTGTGATCGCCGACGCCGATAACGGCTACGGCAACGCGATCAATGTGATCCGCACCGTGAAGGAATACATCCAGACCGGTGTCGCGGCGATCCATATCGAGGATCAGATCATTCCGAAACGTTGCGGCCATGTCGCCGGACGGCAGGTCATCCCGATCGAGGAAGCGGTCGGAAAATACGCGGCAGCGGATTACGCGCGTAAGGAAGTCGACGAGGATTTCGTCATCATCGCGCGGACCGATGCGCGCGGCGCCGTTGGCGGTGGACTGGATGACGCGATCAACCGTGCCAACGCTTACCTGAAGGCGGGCGCGGATGTAGCTTTCGTCGAAGGGCCGAAGGACGTGGGTGAAGTGCAGCGCATCTGCGCCGAAGTCGAAGGCCCGATCATGTACAACCAGACAGGCATTTCGCCACGCTTCTCGGAAGAGGAAATGAATGAGCTCGGCATCGCCATGACGATCCTGCCGGGCGCCACCATGCGGATGCAATTGATGGCGGTCTACGACCTAGCCACGGAGCTGAAGGAAAGCGGCCCGTTGGTTGAGAAAGAGTTCAGTGAGAAGTTCAACCAACACCCGCTCGGTGATTTTCACGGCTTTGCCGGTTTCGACCAGGTCATGGAATGGGAGCAACGTTTCATGGGCGAGGCCGAGTTGGCGAAATACGAAGGCACCCTCGGTCATCAGCCGAAGGCGGCCGAGTAGTGAGCGATTGTTAACCTGACTTACAGAGTGTATGCTAATTTGACATACACTCTGTAACTTAGAGTATTGAATATTGGATAAAACCCGGACGACCGTCAGAATAAGCGCGGATTTGCTCCAATTCGCGAAATTCGCCGACATAAACCTGTCAAAAACGCTAGAGGGGGCGCTATCGGCCCTTCAAGCGGAAGAGGCAAAGCGGCGCTGGTTGGCCGAGAATACTGAGGCATTGGAAGACTATAACGACCGGATTGAGCGCGACGGTGTCTTCGGAGAAGAACTCAGGCGGTTCTGATGCCGCAATTTGATGTCTATGCTAATCCTGGTCGTAATGCGGATCTCATACCGTTATTGCTGGATGTTCAAAGCGATCTGCTTGATCCGCTTGATACGCGTCTGGTCGCGCCTTTGGTCGACGCGACGAGGGCGAAAGCGATTTCACGGCTCAATCCGGAATTTATTATAGAAGGCCGCCGTCTATTTTTGTCGACCCAGGAAATGAGTGGGTATCCGCGGCGTGCATTGGGTGAACCTCTACTTAACCTCTCTCAACGGCGGGACGAGATCCTTGCGGCAATCGATTTTCTGATACACGGATTTTAACTGCCTGATAGAGACTGCATTCACGTTAATTTTAGCGTTGTCCGGTCTAGCGTTCCCGTATTCTAAAGGGAAAATTCAGGCCCTCAGATCGAGTGTCTCAACGGTCAATGCCCCGACCAGGATCGCGCCGGTCACGCGCGCCGCTTGGCGCATTTCGCTTTCGGCTACCTTGTCCCGTGTATCTTCACGCGTCAGCACATAACGCAGGTGTGAGTCCGGAAGATCGAATCCAGAGACAAGCCGGAACGCCGGGATGCCGGCCACGGCAAAATTATAGTGATCTGAGTTGCGCATCAGAGCATCGTGCGTCGCAAGCGGTACGGCGGTGGCTTCGGCGATGGGACTCAAAAATGTGCCGATTTTAGGATATCCGCTGGTGATCGCGGTCAGATGCGGGTCGCCGGCCACGGAATCCAGATTAATATTGAGGGCGATCTTATCGCGATCAGCCGGGCTCAGGCTCTCGACATATTT
>JABJCS010000520.1 GCA_018665505.1 Alphaproteobacteria bacterium | reverse complement strand
CGGTCGGGTTCACATAGTCGAAATGCGTGAAGTCCGGGGAGTATTTCGGACTGCCAAGCATGGCGATGGCGTGGTCGGCCTGGTTGCCAGGCGCCTGAGCGTGCGCCGTCACAGCGCTCGCGACAAGCACGACGGCGCCCAGCAGCATCGAAGGGAATCGGTGTTCACGCATGGTTGAAACGATCTTTGCGGCGGACGGGAACAATCAACCCCAACTATACTGTCGACAATGAGTCGAAATCGGGCCGGCCCGAATAAACCTTCAAAGGGAATACAGCATGCTGATCGGCGTTCCATGTGAGATCAAAACTCAGGAATACCGGGTTGGGCTGACGCCATCCTCGGTACGTGAGATCGTTCATCACGGCCACGACGTGATCGTCCAGACGGAAGCCGGGCTCGGGGCGAATTTCACCGATGATGATTATCGGGCGGTCGGCGCCACGGTGGCACCGGACGCCGCCACGGTTTTTGCCGCCGCCGCGACGTCGCTCACGGGGCCGGGTGTGGCTGGGGTAATGGGGCTATCGGTTACCACCGGCGAGCGACTGGTCAGGGCCTCGATCTGGCGGGTGTAGCCGCGCAATTGCTGTATGGGGCGAAACAAAAGCGCAAGACCGGCGATCACAATAGCCATGATCGCGATGATGCCGGTCCCGATGCGGAGCTGATCGAGGGCCATCAACAAGACAATTACCCCGAGGCTCGGGCTCGCCAGCACCAACGTGGATGTGATCAGATGCTTTGCCGTTGGGTTCATAAAATCTGCACGTGGCGTTGGAAACGAATACCAACGTGAGTCTAGCACGCCAGGAAATTTACTTCGTGGCGTGTTCGTGGCGAATAGATTCGTGAGCAGCGAAGGCCGAGGCGTTGACGATCTCGGTGACCGTTGAGTTCATATGGACGATCTCCACCGGCTTTTCGAGACCCATCAGGATTGGCCCGAGCACCGTGCCCACATCGAGGGATTCGAGCATCCGTGAAGTGATGTGCGCGGAATGCAGTCCGGGCATAATCAGCACATTCGCGGGCCCGGTCAGGCGCGAGAAGGGGTAGTAACGTTCGCGCAACGTCGCATCGAGGGCGACGTCCGGGGTCATTTCGCCTTCATACTCGAAATCTGCATCGCCGCGTTCGTCGAGAAGCCGGACCGCCTCACGCGACCGTTCGGTTAGGTCGACGGGCGGGTTGCCGAAATTCGAATAGCTCAGGAATGCCACCCGCGGTTCGGAGCCCATTTGTCGCGCTTTGGCGGCGGCCTGTATCGCGATATCGACCATCACTTCGGGGCTCGGGCGCTCGTGCACGGAGGCATCCGCGATGAACAAGGTCCGATTCCGCATCACATGAACCGACAATCCGAAAACCTGTTCGTCGGGGATCGGGTCGAACACCCGCTGGACATCGTTAAGACAGGTATAGAACCGGCGTGTGAGGCCGGTGACCATGGCGTCCGCATCGCCGAGTGCGACCATGCAGGCGGCAAAGACATTCCGGTTGCGGTTCACCGAACGCGCGCAATCCCGATACATCTGGCCCCGGCGCTGCAGGCGTTCATAAAGAAAGTCGATATAGCGTTCGCGGTCATCGACCATCGAGGCGTTGTGGATTCGTAAGGTGTTACCGCCTGAAAGACCGAGCTCTTCGATGCGGCGTTGAACCACATCCTCCCGGCCGATCAGGATGGGTTCGCCCAGGCCCTGATTGCGGAACGAAATGGCGGCCCGGATCACCCGTTCGGATTCGCCTTCGGCAAAGACCACCCGGCGCGGGCTCGTGCGCACGGATTCGTAGGTCGCCTCGATCACGGAAGACGTCGGGTCGAGGCGCTGGGAGAGGACGCGCCGGTATTCGTCCATATCCTCGATGGGTTGGCGGGCCACGCCGGTGTCCATTGCGGCCTGCGCGATCCGGGGCGGAATGCGCTCGATCAGGCGAGGGTCGAAGGGGACGGGGATAATGTATTCCGGCCCGTAGGCGAGGTGTTCGCCGGAATAGGCGGCCGCGACCTCGTCGGGTACATCCTCGCGGGCGAGTTCGGCGAGCGCCTCGGCGCAGGCGATTTTCATTTCGTCGTTGATAGTCGTCGCCCGGACATCGAGTGCCCCGCGGAAGATATAAGGGAAGCCCAGAACATTATTAACCTGGTTGGGGTAGTCCGAGCGCCCTGTGGCGACGATCGCGTCGTCGCGGACGGCGCGGACATCTTCCGGGGTGATTTCCGGGTCCGGGTTGGCCATCGCGAAGATGATCGGGTTCGGGGCCATCGACTTGACCATTTTCTTGGTAACCGAGCCGGCGACCGAGAGACCGAAAAAGACATCCGCACCGACCATGGCTTCTTCGAGAGAACGCGCCTTGGTTTTGACGGCGTGGGCGGACTTCCACTGGTTCATGCCGTCGGTGCGGCCCTGATAGATCACACCTCGGCTGTCGCACAGGATGGCCTGGTCATGGGGCAGGCCCATGGCCTTGATCAGCTCGATGCAGGCGATCGAGGCGGCTCCGGCGCCGTTGACCACGATCTTGATATCCTTGAGGTCACGGTCCGTCAGGTCGAGCGCGTTGATCAACCCGGCCAGGGACACGATGGCGGTGCCGTGTTGATCGTCGTGAAAGACAGGGATGTCCATGACTTCGCGCAGGCGCTGCTCGATGATGAAACATTCCGGCGCCTTGATATCCTCAAGGTTGATGCCGCCAAATGTGGGTCGCAGGAGACGCACGCAATTGACGATCTCGTCGATGTCCTCGCTGTCGAGCTCGAGATCCATGGAATCGATATCGGCGAAACGTTTGAATAGAACCGATTTGCCTTCCATCACCGGCTTGGATGCCAGCGCCCCGATGTTTCCCAGGCCGAGCACTGCGGTGCCATTCGAGACCACTGCGACTAGGTTGCCGCGCGACGTGTAGTCGTAGGCATTGTCGGGATTGGCGTAAATTTCCATGCAGGGCGCGGCGACGCCGGGTGAGTAGGCGAGGGATAGATCATGCTGGGTCGTCAGCGGCTTGGTCGCGATGATCTCGATCTTCCCGGGCTTGCCGGTCCGGTGCATTTCCAGAGATTCGATGTCGAGCTGGGACAGTTTGCGTTGTTCACCCTTGGATTTATCAGCCATGTCTCTCGCCAGTAATGATTGCCGAAACGCGATTTGACGAAGGAGCGTGAACCCTGTCCTCGCGGCGCG
>JABJCS010000519.1 GCA_018665505.1 Alphaproteobacteria bacterium | reverse complement strand
TTGATTTGCGGGTCGGTGCCGACATCGGCGTTGAGCTGCAGCAGGTCGCGGTCGGCGGCCAATCGCCCGACCGGGCTGTCGGCATCGTTCCAATCGCCAAACGTAATGGCTTGGGCGATACAAGCGGCGCTGCAGGCGGGTGTTGCGGCCGGATCGACGCCAGGCGTGAGGCCTTGCGCCACCCCCGCATCGACCCTGTCCGAACAGAAGGTGCATTTTTGCGCGACGCCGATGCGGTCCGGTTGAGCGACGGCGCGTTCCTGCGCGGTCTCCTCGCCGTAGTACCAATCCTGCTTCTTGACGATGGTGCGCGCTTCATAGGGGCACGAGACCGCGCAATAGCCACATCCGATGCATTGGTCGTAATCGATGGCGACAATGCCGTCGTCACGCTTGAAAGTGGCGCCCGTGGGGCAGACTGGCACGCAGGGCGCGTCCTCGCAATGCTGACAGCCGGTGACCATGAAGAAGCGCTGGACGTCGGGGAAGCTCCCTTGCTCGACATCGAGCACGCGCCGCCATTGCACATCGGGCGTGGTCGAATTGTGATGCTTGCAGGCGATGGTACAGGTCTGACAGCCGACGCATCGGTTGAGGTCGATGACCATGCCCCAGCGGGGTGGAAGGGAAGATGTGGTCATTCGCTACTCCTCACACCGTCATTCCCGCGTAGGCGGGAATCCAGTGGACGCCGGCACACTCTAAATTCCCGCCTGCGCAGGAATAACGAAGAAAATCACTCATTCCGCCGCAGCACTCCAGTCTTCCGCCCGGGTGACCTTGACCCGCATGATGTCGGAGCCGCTGCCCGTCGAGTCAGTGAGTTTCAGCGACAGGTCGGTCAGTGAGTTCAGGCTCGGCAGTTTCAGGTCCTTGGCGAAGGGCGTCTTCCAGTGGTCGAACTGTCCAATCATCAAGACTGTGTCCGGGCGGATGCCTTCGCGAAGCACCGCTTCGCCTTCTGTCCGGCCTGAGACCGATTCCAACACGACCCGGTCACCCTCGCGGATGCCGAGTTCTTTTGCGCGGGTCCGATTGAGAATGACGCCTTTGTGTCCCGCGATATTATTGGCGACCTCGCTGATGACCGGGATGCCGACATTGGCACCCCAGCTATATTGCATCGACCGTGCGGTGAGTGCCCAAAATGGAAATTCCTCTGGGTCGCGGTCGTATTCTTTCGCGTAATTTATCCAGATATCCGGAAACCGTTCGTAGACTGGCATGAATGCGTATTCGTCGAGCTGAGCTTCCCACCAATCGATCTCAGTCTCTTTCAGACGGTTGGCGAGTTCGCGCCCGTGCCGGGTCATGCGTTCCTGATAGGGCATCTCAAAGCGCAAATTCTGGTCTTCCATGCGGGGGTAAAGATACCAATCCAACTCTGGAAAATCGGTCAGCATATAACCCTTTTCCTTGAACCAATCGAGGTCGTGGACTTCAGCACCTTCCGAGGTCTCATGGCTCGCCGCCTTGCAGACGGCGTCCCAGATTGTGTCTCGGTCGTGCTCTTGGCTCGGGTCGAGCGCGAAGTCGTAGCCCTTACGTGCCAGCCCGATTCCGGCGGCACCGCGATTGATCGCCTCGTTATAGGCTTCCAAGACACCGGCTTCTTTTGCCAGTGCGGTGGCGATATCGGTCATGTCGCGGCAATCGACCACGGGATCGACGGCGGGTTGACGAATGGCCCAACCTTCGTGTTTCCAGAAGTTCTCGAAGAACTTGGTGGCGCCGATGCGGATCAGCTGTAGGCTCTCTAAGTCCGTCGCGTCCGGCAGGAGGACGTCCGCCATATGGTTGGTCTCGTCCATCGTATAGGCGAAGGCGACGGTGAAGGGGAATTCGGCGACCCGCTCCGCCACTTCCGGCGCGTTCCAGGACGAGATTGCCGGATTGGTGCGATAGCAGAACCAAATGTCGGGCCGGGTCTGTTTCGGCAGACCCTTCGGTGGCTCTTTCATGAACAGCCACGGCAGGTGCGCCGGGCCGAGTGCCGGCGACCAGGGCGAGTTGGAAGCGATGGGGATCAGGGTGTCGAAGGCGTTCCGGATCGACGGCGATTTGGCCCAGCCATTGGCCGAAGTATCGTTGAACTCGTATTTCATGAAACCGTCGACGCCCGGAATGCAGGATCCGGTGCGGCTCGCCGAGGGCCGCACCAGTTTGACGATCGTGCCAAGGGTGCCACCCGGCACCTCCAAAGCACCTACCAGTACTGCCAACATCGTCCGCGCCCAGCAGACGTGATATCCGCCCCAGCCGCTGTTCACAGTCTTGCCCAGCATTACCGCGACGGGGCGGTGGGGCAGGGTGCGTCCATCAATCTCAACCGTCTCACCGATACACGCATGGGCGACGTACTCATCGGCGATCCGCCGGATGGTATCGGCCGGGATATCGCATTCGCCCGACGCCCATTCCGGCGTGTAGCCCGCCATATGATCGAGGAGCAGTTGGAAGGACGCCTTTACTTCGATGCTCTCGTGCCGCCAAATCTGATTGTCCGGTCCCTGTTCTATACCACTGACTGTATAGCTGCCGGTGAGCGCCGCGTCTTCGATTGCGCTGTCGAAGGCTTTGGCGGTTCCGTCGGCACTGTCCCAAATCAGCGGCTTTTCCGAATCCGGATCGCGCAGGAAGTATCCATTGGGGCCGACAAGGTAGGGTGAGTTCGAGCGCTCCTTTAGATAGGGCAGGTCGCTGGTCTCGGTATAGTCCCGCTCGCAGATCATTCGATGGATTAGGCCGAATAGGAATGCGGCGTCTGTCTTCGGCTTAATCGGGACCCATTCGGCGGAAACCGCTCCGGTGATTGAGAGGTGCGGCTCCACCTGGATACGTTTTGTGCCTTCGTCGCGGGCATCGGCCTCGCGCCAAACGCCGACGACGCCACCCGACGCTTCGACATTATTGCCGCAATTGATGATGTAATTGGTGCGCGGCGTGTCCGGCGAGACGATGAAGGCGCGGTGCCACAGCTCGCCGTAGACGTGCTCCGAGTGATAACATTTCACCCCTTGCCCGGCACCGTAGCCAAGGTCCGAGGGTCCCCAGGCGGAGAGAAAGGCGGGGAAGGTGCCCATATATTGGGTGGGCGTGCCGCCACCTCCAAAACTGGCGGCAAGGCGCGGGAAGCCGGATTCGTCCGTCAGGCCTTTGGCGCGGGTTTCGCGGAATTTGTCGCCGATGATTTTATAGGCCTCATCCCAGCTGATGGGCTCGAAGCCCGGATCGTGCGCGCGGCCCTTTTGCGGATTGGTCCGCTTCATCGGCTGTTTAACGCGGTGCGGATTATAGGTCTTCTGGATCAATCCATAGGCTTTGACGCAGACACGCCCGCCGCCCGGATGCTCGCCGGAAATGCCGTAGTTTGATTCGATCCGTGTCGCGACCCCATCTTCGACCTCGACCTGCATCAAATCGGGACCCGAGACGCATTGATAGCAATAGACCGGAACCTGTTTTTTCTCGCCCGCGCTCATGGCCGCTCCCCGCAATTCACGAGAACGATACTGGACGCTCCGAGCGCTCTCGGCAATGGTGGGACGACAGTCGTGACATCGACAATGTTCTGCAGAAATTACGGGAGGAAAAAATGAAACTTTACGATTTCGCGAAAGCGCCGAGCCCGCGCATGGTCCGCATCTTCATGGCCGAGAAGGGCGTCGAGATGGAAACCATCCAGGTCGATTTGATGACGGCGGAGCAGATGAAGCCAGACTTTGCGGCGAAAAATCCCTGGTTGACAGTGCCGGTGATCGAGCTCGACGATGGCACATGCATCAGTGAGGTCAGCGCCTGCAACCGCTATCTTGAGGAAGCCCATCCGGAGCCGGCGCTACTGGGCCGCGACGCCAAGGAAAAAGCTGTTGTGGAGATGTGGAACCACCACATGTTCATGGAAGGTTTCATGGCCGGAGCCGAAGCCTTGCGGAACTCTGCACCACCGATGAAGGGACGCGCGCTCGCCGGGCCCCATAATTTCGAGCAAATCCCGGACCTCGCGGCGCG
>JABJCS010000518.1 GCA_018665505.1 Alphaproteobacteria bacterium | reverse complement strand
TTGTTGGTCTGATGGGCGCGCTGCTCGTCAATCGGATGGATCATGCTCAACGCATGCGCCATGACATATTCCGCAATGGCGACCGATTGCGCACTGCTGTTGCAGATGCGGACACCTTTGTCGGAAATCTTCTTATAGGCGGGATTGTCGAGACCGGCGTTGAAGGTCTGTAAGACGTCGATCTTTTTACAGGCGATGGCCACATCGAAAGGCAAGCTGCCAAGGGTACCACCCGCCAAATCGGGCCCAAGCCAGAGGTAGTCTACTTCGGCGTCCGCCGCCGGGACTTTAGCACCGCCGATATTAAAATTGCCGTCCTTGTCGAAAGTACGGATCTCAATGTCGAGGCCCATCGCGTCTATGCGCGCACCAAGTCGTTCGTAGGCGGCGTCAAATAGGGCAACCGAAACGGTCATGAACAATGCTCCTGGAAATACGGTCGAGAGGTGTTGGGCTGAATATATGGCGGGTCGGAGATTGAACCAGCGAAATCGGCTCACTCATCCGCAAGAACGGTAACCCGGCCAAAGCCGTCGTTCTGGGACGGGCGAAGCCCCGGACCCGGAATTATGGCCAGAGCATTGTCCTCGCCGAAACTGCCGCTTTGGAGTGCTCAGGCCATAATTTTAGGTTCGCTCCGCGCCCCGGAATGACCGGGAGATTGTCCTTTCGACAGAACGCGGGGCCGCCGTATATATAGTCCCTGCACTGACAAACAGCGGGAGTTCCTTTCATGACCGATCCAAAAACAGCCATCGTCTCCGGCGGCACTTACGGGATTGGTCGGGGGGTCGTGCTGGAAATGGCGCGGCGGGGATGGAACGTGGTGGGATTCGGTCTTGATGGCCGCCAGCCCGGCAGCGCTGCCGAGGGTGGGGTCGAGGGCACCCGCAAAGCCTTGGCGGATGCCGGACTTTCCGGCGAAGTGCTCGAAGCGGATGTATCCAGCGCCGTCGATGTCGACCGAGTGATGGAGCACGCGTTGTCGACCTTCGGGCGTGTCCATGGCGCAGTGAACAACGCCGCAATTCGCCCAACAGGCACGATACTCGATACCGACGAAGACACTTTCGATCGTGTTATCGCCGTCAATCTCAAGGGGCAGTTCCTGGTTTGTAAAGCCGCCATCGCGCATATGCGGGAGGCAGGCGGCGGGGCCATCGTCAATATTGGCTCCGGTGCCGGTTGGGGAAAGGCAGGGTTACTCGCTTATGGTGCGAGCAAGGGCGGCGTTTTCGCGCTGAGCTCGGCCTTGGCCTATGATCACCTGGAGGACCGTATCCGTATCAATGTCGTCGTGCCAGGGCCGCAAACCGCTTCCGGCATGGTGGAGATCATGGAAGGTTCCGGGCCGTTGCCAAAAATTTCGACGGCATCCGGGCGCAACAATCAACCTCGCGATATCGCAAATGCGGTGGCTTTCCTGTTGTCCGACGATGCGGCGCAGATTTCCGGCACTGTATTGGATGTGGGGGCCTTCTCCCATCAGGGTGGTGTCGGCCAACCGCGTGCATAGAGCGGGTTTGCATTTCGTCCGTGAGAAATTAGGTTAGCGCGAATTCTTTGGGAGTAAGTCTGCATGCGACGTTCGAGATTACCTGCCGGTGGCGCCAATATTTTCCAGAAGATTCGCGCCAAGCGCAGTGAAGCGTTGGACCGGGGGCAAACCCTACTCGATCTGTCCATCGGTGAGCCGAAAGGGGCTGCTTTGTTGAGCGCGCGCGAGGCGGCTCGCGACGCGATCATGAGCGACGATGAGCCCATGCACGCCTATCAATACAACGACAGCCCGGCGGTGCCGGGATTTTCACCGCGATTTATCCGCGCGCATTTGAAACAAGGCCTGCACGAGGGCGACGTCGACTATGTGCCGATCTCCGGGGTCAAACCCATCTTGGGCTTATTGCCGCTGGCATGTGGGTGTGCGCTTGAAGACATGACCGTCGCGACGATGACCAAGCCTGGCTACCCGATCCCCGCCGATTGGTGCGCTTATCATCCGAAGGTGACGCACCATGCCTTGCCGTTGAATTCAGCGAACGGTTTTCGGTTCGCGCCGGAAGATATCCCAGCAGGCACCGGTCTGGTGATGACGAACTATCCGCATAATCCGTCGGGCCAGATCGCCGATGCTGCGTGGTTCCGTGCGCTTTGTCAGTATTGCAGCGATAACGATATCCGCTTGTTCAACGATGCAGCGTATATCTCGCTCAGTCATTCCGATGATTGCATCACTTTGAGCGAAGTCGCCGTCGATTTCCCGGACTTATCGTGGTGCGAAGCATTCACTGCCGCCAAACTGATCGGGAACGGCACCGGCTGGCATGTGGGCGCGATGGTGGGTTCCACCGATTTCATCGGTGATATGAAAGAAGTGAAGGGCAAGACGGACGCTGGCTTCGTCGCCCCGATGGCCGCCGGCGTTTTGGTGTCCTTAGAAGAAGACCAAGGGGGAATCGCCGAGTACCGGGAAATGTACCGCCAGCGCCTCGGTATCCTCAGTGAGCTCATGTTAGGGTGCGGCATGCGTCTCGCCATCGAACCCCGCGCCGGGTTCTATACCTTGTGGGAAGCGCCGACCCGAGCCTTCGGACAGAAAATCGCGAGCGGCGAAGAGTTCAATTTCACGATGATCGAGAAGACCGGTGTGGTTGGCGTGCATTTTGGCAATTATCTACGTTACGCCGTTTGTGCGGATGTGGATGCCATGCGGAGCGACCTCGAGGCGGCATTCAAGAGCGCCGAAGTCG
>JABJCS010000517.1 GCA_018665505.1 Alphaproteobacteria bacterium | reverse complement strand
GGATGCGCCCGCGCCGTATATGTTGAAGTATCGTAGACACCGTAATCGCACGCGGATTGACAAGTACATCAATACCAAGTGTTGTGACGAGCGGCGTATAGGTATCGCGATTCACGAGCGCGATAGTACGTTCCACTCCGTAACGCTTAGCCAAAAGAGACGCGAGAATGTTCGTCTCGTCATCGTTACTCACCGACACGACGGTATCAGCATTCTGAATATTGGTTTCTTCTAATATTACCGTATCGAGGGCATCGCCGTGGGTTACATGGGTATCGTGTAACATCGGTACGATTCGCCGTGCCCGGTCGTTATCATGCTCAATGATTCGGCCGGTGACGTTCTCCATTTCCTCGACATAGCGGGCCAAGTTAAGGCCGATATTACCGCCACCAATAATGGTGATGCGTCGAGACGCCTCTTGGCGTTCCTCGTGGCCAAATGTCGCGAGCGCTCGCGCGACATGCTGAGAATCCGCGACGAAGTATACCTCGTCACCCGCAAACATTTGATCCGCGGAATGCGGCACGAACGCGTCTTCACCGCGTACAATGCCAACGATACTGATGTTGAGGTCGGGAAATAAGCCAGTTAATTGACGCAGTGTCGTGTTGATAACCGGGCAATCCTCACCGCAACGCACGCCAATAACCCGCACACGGTCATCGGCTAGCGGAATCATGTCAAAGGCGCCGGGTACCGCTAATTGCCGGCTAATGGCGCGGGCAACCTCAAGTTCCGGCGAAATGATC
The DNA here is from genome assembly GCA_018665505.1 of Alphaproteobacteria bacterium. Next base: position 4,487 of record JABJCS010000517.1, on the reverse strand, counting down.
ACGTCGATCGGCATATGATCACGGCTGAACAAATCGGCCCACATCGGCTCAAGGTAGCTTTGTTGGCGAATACGAGCGATTTTGGTCGGCACGTTGAAAATCGAATGCGCGATCTGGCAAGCGACCATGTTCACTTCGTCCGCGAAGGTCACGGCGATAATCATGTCAGCGTCTGAAACGCCGGCGCTCTCAAGCACATCCGGGTGAGAAGCGTGTCCGACGATCGCTTGCACATCAAGGGATTCGTTCACTTTCCCGATTAAGTCCGGCGATTGATCGATGACCGTGACGTCATTGCCCTCGGCAGAAAGATAACGGGCAATACTGAACCCCACCTGCCCCGCGCCGCAAATGACGACCTTCATGTGTTATCCAACTGCTTGGACATGAAACTACTTCCCTTCCGCCGTTCCATGAACGCCTAGGAGTTTAAGCTTGCGATGGAGTGCTGCTCGATCCATGCCAACGAACTCCGACGTTCGGCTGATATTTCCATCGAAACGCCTGAGGTGAAAGGTCAGATAATCTTTCTCGAATTCTTCCCTTGCCAGACGAAGGGGCAAGTTCATGACCTTCATCGTACGGCCGGTCGAGCTCTGCTCTTTTGCTTCTTGACCAATCGCATCGGAAATATCACTTCCCGTCGCGGCTTCCCCATTTGCGACTGGAGCGATTAGGAGGACGCGCTCTATTACGTTCACCAGCTCCCAAATATTTCCAGGCCAGTCATGGGCTTGCAGAGCCGCGAGCGCATCCTCTGTTAAATCTCGAGCTCGGCGGCCTTTCGAGCTGGCCGAGCGTTCCATAATGCGCGTGGCAAGCTCCGGAATATCCTCACGCCGCTCCGACAAAGACGGCACCTGAATGGGGACAACGTTCAATCGATAATATAAATCTTCCCGGAATCGGCCGGAGTCTATCTCTTCTTTTAACTCCTTATTCGTCGTCGCGATAATCCGTGTGTCGACATTGACTGAATTATTACCGCCAATTCGGCTGAATTCCGGATTGTGTAAAATTCGAACGATCCGCCCTTGTGTTTCAAGCGGCATATCCGCGACTTCGTCCAGAACTAAAGTGCCACGATGAGCTTTCTCCAATACGCCGATCCGGCGCGGCGATGTCGTGGATGCCTCGGTGCCGAACAAATCAGCTTCCAGATTAGAGTCTTTGAGTCCGGCACAATTCAAAACGATGAAATTACCGTCGCTGCGCAGCGAATTTAGATGGATCAGCCGCGCGAGGACACTCTTCCCCGCTCCGGGAGGCCCACTGATTAAAATTCGACTATCAGTCTGAGCGACCTTCGCGATTTTTTGTCGTGTTTGATTGGCGGCATTCGAACGTCCGCCGAACTCGATGATATCGCCCCCGGTTAATTCCTGGAGCTCTTCGTTTTGCGACCGCAATCGCACCGTTTCCAGCGCTCGGGCGATTGTGTGTAACAACACATCGGTTTTGAACGGTTTGGAGAGAAAATCGTAAGCACCGATCTTCGTAGCGCTGACCGCCATATCAAACGTCGCATGGCCGCTAATCATAATCACTTGCTGTTCCGGGTTTTCCTTGCGGATCAGTTCAAGCATTTTGAGACCGTCATGCTCGCTACCTTGTAGCCAGACATCCAGAACGATCAAATTTGGCTGACGTTTTCGGATCGCCTCAAAGGCTTCGCTGCTGCTACCCGCTTCGCGACACTCGTAACCCTCATCCTCGAGGATACCCGCGATCAGGTGACGAATATCAGCTTCGTCGTCAACTATTAGAATATCAAACGCCATGGATTTCCGTACGGCCTGCCGGTATTTCGTCGTCTGCGTTCTCGGAAGCGATCAGCCGCCTACTCAATCGCAGACGTGCAATAGCACCGCCCATATTTCCGTCCCTCAGCTCGACTCGTCCATCATGATCTTCCATGATCTTGCGTACGATGGCCAAACCCAAACCGGTTCCTGATTTGCGTGTCGTGAAATAGGGATCGGTGAGTTGTTCGCGATTTTCCTTTGGCAATCCCCTGCCGTTATCTTCGACTGTAACGGAGACATGGTCATCGTCGACGGCAAGCGAAAGTACGATTTTCCCTTTATCTTCGGCCATATCTCTACTCTCAATCGATTCAACGGCGTTCTTATACAGATTGGTCAGCGCTTGGCTGAATTGACGGCCGTCGCAAACCACCTCTATAGGCTCCGAAGGTATCTCATTTTCAAATTCGATATTGGGTTGAGCGTTTCGATAGAGAAAAGCGACTTGCCGTGACAAATCGCTCAAATCTTCGGACCGCATCTTAGGGGCCGGTAGACGCGCGAAGTTAGAAAATTCGTCGACCATCCGACCAATATCCTCGACATGTCTGATAATCGTATCCGTGCAGTTTATGAACACTTCGGTGTCGCTGCCGATTTCGTTAATATATTTGCGCCGCAATCGTTCCGCAGAGAGCTGAATCGGGGTCAGCGGATTCTTAATCTCGTGGGCGATACGTCTCGCGACATCTGCCCAAGCAGCCTTTCGTTGTGCTGCGAGCAACTGTGACACATCGTCGAATGTGATTACGAACCCGGTAACGTGCCCTTCGGCCCATTCCGAGCCAATGCGGACAAGTAATGTATGGGTTTCTTTGTCCCGGGTTATTCGAATTTCACCTTCAATCGATTTCCTTGAGCGGGTATTTGCGGCTTTTTCAATGAGCGGAGCTAATTCGATGACAACATCAGACATGCGTTGACCAATCACCTCATCGAGTTCGACTCCTAATAGTTCAGAAGCCGACCGATTTGGAAGATTGATAGTGCCATCTCGATCCAACCCGACAACACCTGCGGACACACCCTCAAGGACGGTCTCCGTAAATCTCCGGCGTTCATCGAGTTGCAAATTCGCTTCGAGCAACTCGCCCCGATTGCCCTCCAATTCGCTGGTCATGCGGTTGAATGCACGACTAAGCGAGCCGATCTCGTCTTCCGGTGTATCCTCGGATACACGAACCGCTAGATTTCCTGCTCTCACCTTCTCTGTCGCTGCGATTAAGCTGCTGATCGGACCGGAGAGTTGGGTTGCGAACATCAAGCCGATCCAGACGGCTGCCAATAACAATAACAAGCCAACGACGACGAAAATCAGAGCGAAATTAATTTGTATATCCGAACGATTAATCTCGAGCTGCTCGAATTCCTTCACGGCCCCTTCGGTCCGTTTCATATGACTGAGGACAATGGGGTCTACCAGCCGCCCGACATATAAATGTAACTCTCGCGGCCCGCTAAGACGAACAAGTGCACGGACACGATCATCATTCTCACTCGTCATGAGCGCAACTTCTCCGCTCCTGGCCGTATCCATGGCGCCTGGCGGCACCTTCTCGAATTCAAGTAGATATGTTAAACCGGCGCGAGCAATGATTTGTCCCGTTCCATCGAAGACCAACGCTTCATTTAATTCACGAATCGAAGCTTGCACTTTGACGGTTTGATTGAACCGTTTGGGATTGTCTTGAAACGTCAAAACTTCACGATTTAAGTCCTTCGCCATGGCGATAGCATCGGCCTTAATATTTCGCTGATGTTCCTTGAGGTATATTTCAGCGGCGGATCTCGATTCATTCAACGCCGTTCGAACACGCTCACTGAACCAAGATTCCACCCCAAAATTAAAGAATGAAACGGAAAAGACGCCGACGACGATTGCCGGCACCACAGAGACCAAACCGAACCAGACAACGAGTTTTACATGTAGCCTTGAGCCGGCCGAACCTTTGCGGCGTTCGGACCAGATTGAGACGATCCGACGAACAATTAGAAAAGCCAGAAGAAGCGATAGAACAAGGTCGATATTCAGCAACAACAGAACGATAGCTGGGCTGTCACCAAACGACTTGGATCCCGCCAAAGCTGCATAAGTCGCAGCACCACTGACAACGGCCGCTGCAGCAAGCGATATAGCCAAAACACGACCTAATCCGGATCGTTTGCCGAAACGCGACATGAATCCGATGCCGGACGGCGGTTTATTTTCGGCGTTGGCGGGAGCCGTCATGGAAACTCAAATGGCTGTTGGGTTTGAGACCTCTGATACTAATCCGATGCGGCGGAATATACCACCGAACGGATCAATCATCGCCCGGTTTTCTACGGGTGACTGGAATGTCCAAAAGGCGAATTTTTTTTCGCAACGTATTTCGATTTAGACCAAGGATCGCTGCCGCTCGAATCTGATTTCCGTTTGTCGCATCTAAAGTCATTGAAATCAGTGGTCTTTCCACTTCATGCAATATCCGGTCGTACAATCCCGCCGGCGGTACACCGCCTTTATGGGCATCGAAGTAGGACTGCAGTTGATCAGCGACCGTCTCCGATAATCCAGCCTCCTCATTACTACTATCCGGGTTCTTCCGGACCGATTCGGCTTCCGGTAATTCCCGCTCGATGGCGTCCGCACCGACTGTTTCCTGTGCATAGAGAGCGGTCAGGCGGCGCACGAGGTTCTCT
>JABJCS010000516.1 GCA_018665505.1 Alphaproteobacteria bacterium | reverse complement strand
CGGATCGTTCCGGAATCGCCGCGCAAGACCGCGCCGTACCAAACACTCGAGTGTTCGCCAATTATGACGTCACCGATCAAAACGGCCGTTGAAGCCACGAATACGGATTCATGAATTTGCGGTGTCTTACCTTCAAACTCGATTATGGTCGCCATCGGAATTCCCTTGGATGTTGTCGCGTCGCGCGGATTGAGTAGAGGAAAGGCAACGGCGTTACCAGCCGCAACTATTCCGCCGGCGCGCTATTGGGTGTAGACGGTTTATCTTTAGGTAAGAAAATCAGCAGAAGAGCGACGACGAAGGTTGCCGCCGCGAGGCCACCGAAAAGGATATCCAAGGTATTCTGTTCTTCTTGAATAAAAGCAACCAACGCTACGGACAATGGCGCCGCCCCGAAGGTGATCACGAATTTAATGCCGAAGATAAGGCTTCGATGCCGCCAGGGCGCATAACGATAGATCAGCATGTTTTCCGCCGGCAACATCGTGATGTTCACCGCGACAGCCAATAAGGCTGCACCAATGAGACCGAGGCCCGTCGCCGCCGCAATAGCGGCCAGCATGGCTATCTGCAAGAACCAGCAAATAACGTAGATGTATTTCAGCGAATAACGGTCGGCCAAAGACCCGCCGACATATTGCATGACAATGCTCGACGAATAGACGATGGAGACGATCGCTCCCAAACCCGTTGGGCTCTTGGTGTCCAGAGTGAAGTTGCTGAAGAGCTGCCAGCTCCACTCTTGCAGTTCGGTTTCGAAGTGCTTTGGAAGGGCTGTCTGGGTCGATTGATAGATAATGCCGCCGACCGCCAGCGATATCAGCAACAGTATCGAAACTCGGATAAAATCACCCCGGGAGGCATCGTCAGCGCTGTTGTCCGGGGCGGCGGCACCGTCGACAATGCGGCCGGTCAAGACGAACCACCACATACCAAGTCCGGTGATCGCACAAATAACACCCGGCACGATGAAAGCCATCCGCCATCCGTAAAGATCGATGAGGAGTCCCGCGATAACGGCGGCTCCAGCATTCCCGAGACTGCCGAAAATGCCGTTCACCGCTAGGAGTTTCCCGGTGTTGGCACTGGCGCTTCGAATGAGCCACGGAATACCTACCGGATGATAGATCGCCCCGAAGATACCGATGCCGGACAGCGCCATTAAGAGCGCCAATTGTGTCGAGACCAATCCACAGACAATCGAAGATATCCCCATGCCGATGAAAAACAGCACCATCATCCCACGAACGCTCCAGCGGTCGGCCAGCCGCCCCGCTGGGATCGCAACCAGCCCGAGAAGCGCTGATGCAATTGTCCAGAGCTGAAGCAATTCGCTGTAGGGCTGATCCCACTCCACGACCAGGGTGAGGACGATGACGAAATAGAATGCCGTCATCATGTGGATATAGAAATGGCCGACGCTTGAAAATATCATCGCCATGCGCGCGGAGGGGGTCATCTAGCCAGCCTTCTTTTCGCGCGCGGGCCGCAAATAGATCACCCAAAAGACGAACGCTACAAACACGCCGCCGCCGACAATGTTTCCAAGTGTGACCGGGATCAAATTAGCAAAAAATCCACTCATGGTGACACCTTCAACGCCTGCCAACATGGCGACCGGAATGAAATACATATTGGCGACCGAATGCTCGAAGCCCAGCGCCACGAAAGCCGCCACCGGCAGGATGATCACCAGAAACTTTCCCGCCACATGATGCGCCGCGTAGCTGAGCCAAACCGCGAGGCAGACCAGAATATTACAAAGAATGCCGCGCACGAAAGCTTCCATGAACGGCAAGGAAACCTTCCCTTGGGCAATGGCGGCAGCGGTCGCTTGAACGGCGCCCTCTCCCAGCCCGAGCGTGCCCGACCCATGAACCAATGCCGCAGCACCGGCCGCACCTACGAAATTACCGAAATACACGATACCCCAATTCCGAAGCAGGAGGCCGGTAGAAACCTTTCGATCCGCCCACGCCATGACGATGAGACAATTCCCAGTAAACAACTCCGCGCCACCGATGATGACAAGGACCAATCCGAGCGAAAAGACGAGACCACCCAAAAGACGATTGGGGCCGATCCCCCATTCCGCACCGGTTACGGTCATCGTGTAGAACATCGCGCCGAAAGCGATAAACGCACCTGCAAGGATACCCAACATGAGTGCCGGCGCGAAGCTCATCCTCGCTTTCCGGACGCCTATATTTTCGACCAACACGGCTATTTCCGCCGGAGCATATGGATCGACCACGTACGTGGGCTTGCTTGAATCTTCGTTCATCGGTATCGCGATCCTATGTATCTGTTTCCGCGTTGATCCATTCGAGAAACGGCGAATAGCCACCGGTAATGGGGACAGAGACGACACAGGGGCATTCGTAGCTATGAATCTCGACGACCCGTTTGGTAACTCTTTCGACCAAATCCAACGTCGTCTTTGCTATCAATACGGTTTCTTGATCCTGCTGGATCTCATCCTGCCACCTGTAAATCGACGTGATTGGACCATGGACGTTCGCGCAGGCGGCCAGGCGTCGCTCGACCAAATCGCGGCCAATCGATACCGCTTCCGCCGCATCACTCGCGGTTATGTAGACTAAGCAAACTGACATGGGACCGTCATCGGTTCTTTGGAATGTAGAGTATAGAATGTCGGGCACCGGCTTGGCGATAAGCAGATTCTAACTTACCATGAATAAAGCGGCCATTCGCAGGGTGATCTGGCGCAGGGTGATTTGGCTATGGCGACAACGAAACAGAAATCGACAGCCCACGATGGAAGGTCCCGTTCGACGGGACCCACGGCAGGCCAACTTTCTTGGCTCCGCCGGGGCTTGACCCAGCCCGGTGGAAAACTTCCTCTCTTCGATGACACCGGACAACGCGTTAACGCACGCACGATCCGCAGCTGCGTTTCCCAAGGGTGGGCCGAGCCATGGTTCGACAATCCCACGAAACCCGACTGGCTGATCTGCAAGCTGACGGATGAAGGCCGCAGGATATCCAAAGAAGCCTGAATTCCTTCCGTCGAATTGCCGGAACATGCGGAAATTAAACGTTTATCACCAAAATGTGATGGAACTGGAGCGAACTTGATTCGCGGTCCGTGGCCGACGACTATCTAATGCCTCTGGGCGTTGCGCCCGGTCGGTTCCCTCTCGGGCCGCCGGGCCGGATTGGTCCGGCGGTGACGATCATCGCGCGAAACACCCACAGGTTTACGTTTAATGTCGCATTAGGAGGGTTCCCTATGTTCAAGAAAACACTCGTTTCCGTCAGTGTCGCTGCTCTCGCCGCCACTGCCGCCGTCGCTCCCATGGCCGTTTCCGCCGCCGACGCGCCGGACTTCTCGGTCCAGCTCGCCAAGTGCAATCCTTGCGCTGGCAAAAAAGGCTGCAATCCTTGTGGCGCCAAGAAGGGCTGCAATCCCTGCGCCGCGAAAAAGGGCTGCAATCCCTGCGCCGCGAAAAAGGGCTGCAATCCTTGCGCCGCGAAAAAGGGTTGCAATCCCTGCGCCGCGAAAAAGGGCTGCAATCCTTGCGCCGCGAAAAAATAAGTAAGGTTGGGCTTTAAAGCCTCACCGATCGCTTAGAGTTAACGCCGGCGCCCCTGCGCCGGCGTTTTCTTATGCCCCGCTTGGAGTTAAATCCCTCCCACCAACTGCGTCCAATACCGACCGAGCCATTCATTCATTGCACGATTCGCCAACGCGAATCCCTTATAGGACGGGATAAAATCCCGCGCCGATAGCAAACGCTCCGGCGGCAATGTTGTCGGCGCTGAATAAACCTTGAAGCCGACATTCTCGAACGCCGCAACCGCCCGCGGCATGTGCCCTGGACTTGTCACAAGAGCGATATTTTTAATTCCGGCCGCCGACAGGACTCAATGAGCCGCTCCGGCACTTTCAATCGTATCTCTTCCTTCTTCGACGACCCAACGTACCGGCACATGGAATTCTTCCCGTAACAATTCCGCGCCAACGGCCGCTTCGGTGCGTCGGCTCGGAATAACTCGTTCGCCGACGATCAGTATCGGCAGCTGGTGTCTGCGATACAGCCATGCCGCATATCGCGCCCGCACGAGGGTCGCAGTACTCACCGTATCTTTTCCATCGTATTCACGGGCGTTCGGGTAGAGACCACCCGATAACAGAACGATCGCCCGCGATGCTTCCAACTCGGCCTGATCGATCGCCTGCGGGCGTGGCAACTCGCGTAACGCTAACATCCCGAACCCTGGAATGGAGGCGATCAGGAAGAGTACGGCCGCACACCAAATAAGGCCGCGGCCAATCGGTCGTGGTCTCAGCAAGACGCCGATCATCGCGATGACAAAACAATTCATTGGCGGTAAAAGCACCGCCTGCAAAAATAATTTCACTTCATACATAATTTCGTCTACGCGTACCCCTTACCGGTAGCATTGTACGACCTCGCGGCTCACGGCCCATGAATTTTCGCGTCACCTCCCTCTGAAATTCACCCAATAATTCCCAAGCGCAACAAATTTTATCTGTATTGTCCCATCGCGCTGGATATCTGATGCTCGGCTATACATCTCACGGTCGCAGTTTAATTGTCGTATACACCATTATGTGCCATAATATGCAAAAATAGCAGGGCGGAGGTAATGCGCACCATAGGGAGCTACGGTTGTGAGACGATCCAAATGTCGGTCGGTCCGGACCAATTGTTTGCGGAATCCGTACCGGCCCATGTCTTTACGGAACAGGAAGAAGCAACCCTACTTGGAGAATCTTATGAGCATTGGCTCAACGCCGGAGAATGCGCCGAGCTTGGCTTTCTGTTGCCTTATGCCAGTTCATTCGCCCCGCACGCCCGAACTCAAGATTCCGTTTTATCGATAGAGTTCAACACTGCAGGGTCCCCAATCAATGCCGCTACCGCCGACGATGACTCCCTGATCGGCGAACAACACCCGTTCGGCGGATTTCACCGGGCATCGCTCGCTCATTGCCAACGCGCGCGTTCACCGCTTTATTTCAATATCGATTTGACACTCCGGCAATCCAAGGCCCAGTACGCGAGGTTACTCTTGCCCAGCGTCAACGATGACGATCGCATCGCCCGTATCGACATCATCCAACGCACGAGCGCGCCCGGCGAGGCGGAATCGAAATGAACGGATTCTCGCGCCTTCATCAAATATCACCAGCTCTGGAAATGAATATCCAGGGATACGGTCATGATCTGAGTTCGAGCAGCTGGACAGTCGAACGCATGGTGATCGACGAAGCGACCCATGAGTCCGAAACGGGCCTGTCATCCCCTCTCAAGACTTTGTTCGATTACTGGAGGGAAAAAAACTGGGGACATGGACATTTCGACCCCGTCACCGATCTCGATATCCGCGTTCAGTGTGTCGACGTGAGTTGCGAAGACCCGCTTCAGTATCAGTATCTCCACCATTTCGGAGAGACGTTCGGCAATCTCACAGGCAAACGTATGATGGACCTTCCGAGTCTATCGCAGAAAGCACAGCGAGAATCGCATTTCCGATTGGCCGACCTCATTTCTTGGGAATACGCCGAGGTCAAAAAGATTAGGGTCCCGATGTATTACCGTCTTGAGCACGAGATATCCGGTTCGTTGCGGCGCCAATATACGAAAATCGTCTTACCGCCAATCCGCAACAAGCTGTTTTTAACGACCCGCCTCACGGCCCCTCTGGAAATTCAAACTCCACACCAAACGAGATGACGCGCTATTTAAGCGCATAGGGTTTTCGTTAATTTGAGGGAAATTGGTCGGAGTAGCAGGATTTGAACCTGCGACCCCTTCACCCCCAGTGAAGTGCGCTACCAGGCTGCGCCATACTCCGACCGTGTGACGATCTCTCGTCGAAGCGGAATTTACTCTGCACGATGGGTCGGCGCAATGGTTCTGGAAGCTATGTTGAGGCTGGAGACAAAAGTTTTCGGATTTCCGAGAGTTCCGCAATCGTCGTCATGATCGCACGGCGCTCAATTTGACTGGCGCCCGATGTCTGCTTGCCGCCATCCGATGGAGAATCGTCGGCCTTCGCCGTGGAGGCCGTTTCCACCTCCTCCGCTAGAATCGCTTTTAGACCGCGTTCGCGAATCACTCGCTGCACGCCTTTGATCGTGAAACCGTCGACATACAGAAAATCGCGGATTCGTTCTAAAAGGCGGATATCTTCGGGTCGGTAGTAGCGTCGGCCCCCACCCCGCTTCAATGGGCTTACCTGAGAGAACTTACTCTCCCAAAATCGCAACACGTGCTGCGGCACATCCAGTTCGCGTGAGACTTCACTGATTGTTCTAAAGGCGGCCGCTGACTTCGCGACTTTCGCGCGGGCACCGGTATCGGGTTTTTGCTGATCGCTCAATATTCCTAATCCGGACGATGGTCGCTCTGGCCATCGTTGATACGATTCTTCAGCACATGGCTTGGTCGGAATATTAAAACCGACCGAGGTAAAATAGGAACTTCTTCGCCGGTTTTCGGATTACGACCGATCCGCTGGCCTTTCTTGCGGACGAAAAAACTACCGAAGGACGATATCTTTACCGTCTCGCCATCCGATAACGCGTCCGATATTTCATTCAAAACCGACTCGACTAAATCCGCCGATTCGTTCCGCGACAATCCGACTTCCTGATAAACAGCTTCCGTTAATTGCGCCCGCGTGACGGTCTTGCCCGTCATGTTTTATCCCCCTGCTTGAGACTAGATCTTATCGATCTTTAATTTATGGACCTAACGGTAGTGCGAGTGTTCAAGCACGTCAATTCCGAAGCACGACTCGCCTACAAATTGCTTTTACAGTCGAAATAGGGCGGAGCCCCAGGAAAACCCACCACCCAGGGCGGATAATGCTATCAAATTTCCTTTTTTGAGACGGCCGTCCGACGCAGCTTCCGCAAGCGCCAACGGGATCGTTGCCGCCGAGGTATTGGCCTGCTTATCAACCGTCACAACGATCTTTTCAGCCGGGAAACTAAGTTTCTTCGCGATACTGTCCATGATCCGCTTATTTGCCTGATGCGGAATCAGCCAATCAACATCGTCGATCTTTAAGCCATTGGTCTCTAGTGCGGTCTCGACGACCTCGCTCATGCGTTGGACCGCGTGGCGAAAGACTTCCTTGCCTTCCATGCGCAAATAACCGGATGTGCCGGTCGTGCTCGGTCCGCCGTCGACATACAGCATGTCGTAATATTCACCGTCGGAATAGATATGTGTCGAGAGGATGCCACGGTCCTGATTGGTACCGGCTGCGTCGCTCCCGCGCAGAACCGTCGCACCGGCCCCGTCGCCAAAAAGGACGCAGGTCCCGCGATCCTCCCAATCTAGGATTCGGCTGAACACCTCGGCACCGATGACAAGGGCAGTCTCGGCCTGCCCGAGCCGAATCATATTGTCGGCTGTCGCCAGCGCATAAACATAGCCGGCACATACCGCCTGCACGTCAAACGCAGCGCCGCGACGAATGCCTAATTTCGATTGCACTCGGGCCGCGGTCGCCGGAAATGTATTGTCCGGTGTCGCAGTGGCCAGAACGATAAGATCGATTTCATCACTACTGACACCGGCGTTGTCCAAGGCGGCACGCGCGGCATGCTCGGCAATATCCGAGGTAAGCTCCCCCTCTGCCGCGATATGACGTTGCGTGATGCCAGTGCGTTTGCGGATCCATTCGTCTGACGTATCGATCTTCCGAGCCAAGTCGTCATTGGTGACGACGTTTTTCGGGAGATACGAGCCGAAACCAATGATTTGTGAACGGCGCATGTTAGGAATCGGCAGCCTTTTTCTGTTCGTCTTGCCCGGCCTTCAGTCTTGCGAAGTCCTGCTTAATTTTATCCGTGAAACCGTGTTGCGCCATATCCACGCCAGTACCGATGGCATTGGCGAAGCCGACGCTATCGGTCCCTCCATGGCTCTTTATGACAATTCCATTGAGACCTAGCAACATCGCACCGTTATACTTTCGCGGATCAGTCCGTTGGCGCAGGTTATCCAGTGCCCGGCGAATGAACAAATAACCGATTTTTGCCGCCAAGCTGCTCTTGAAGGCGTCCCGCAAAAAACTGGTATAAAGCTTTGTCATTCCCTCAGCCGTCTTCAACGCGACATTGCCGGTAAATCCATCCGTCACAATGACATCAACCGTGCCGGCGGGAATATCGTCTCCTTCGACGAAGCCCATAAACTCGATCGGCAATGACGTCTCGTTGAGAATCGCGGCAGCTTCCCGTACCTCATCACGGCCCTTGAGCGCTTCGACTCCGACATTCAGAAGCCCTATCGTCGGTTTGTCGATCCCAAGCACCGTTCTGGCAAAAACTTCACCCATGACAGCGAATTGAACCAGATTATCCGCATCGCACTGCACATTCGCGCCAAGATCGAGCATACAGCTCTCTCCGCGCATTGTTGGGTAATAGGTGGTGATTGCGGGTCGGTCGATACCAGGAAGCATTTTGAGGACGAATTTCGCAATCGCCATCAGCGCGCCCGTATTGCCCGCCGAGACAACACAGCTGGCTTCACCGTCCCGAACCGAATTGATCGCCAAGCGCATACTCGATTCGCGCGCCGACCGTAGGGCTACCGAAGGTTTGTCCTCGCCGCTCACGACCTGCGTCGTATGCCGGTACTCGGTCACTGCCGCCAATTTTGGGTGGGCTTGAACGAGGGGCTCCAGGCGCGGTTGATCACCGAACATCAAAAATGATATATTCGGGAATCGTTCTCGCGCAATTTCTGCGCCGTCGATCACAACTTCGGGGGCTCGATCCCCACCCATCGCGTCGAGCGCAATGACGAGTCGGTCAGACACCACGCGATCGCCCAGATGCAAAACTGAATTGGATCAGATTGCGGCTACTTCGACAACCTCACGGCCGTCGTAGTGGCCGCAAGCGCCACAAACATGATGCGGACGCTTCAACTCTCCGCAGTTCGCACATTCTGCGGAACTCATTGTTTTTAACGAATCATGAGCGCGGCGCATATTGCGACGCGATTTTGATACCTTTTTCTTCGGTACAGCCATCGAACAAATTCTCTCGAAATTTCGGGTGCCTAGCGGCAAATTCGCGCCTTAATAGCCAAATTCAGCGCGTACGGCAAGCAAGTGTTCGCCTTTGTTATGAATTGTTTCGCTTTAACCCGGCAAGCTCCGCGAACGGTCCAGTCACACCCTCCGGATTCAAATCACTCTCGGACAGATCGAATTCGATCCCCTCTTTTCGCGGATACGGCTCCAATTCAAGCGTCAGACATTGCGACACCATTTCACCGATATCAATCGATTCACCTTCGATGATTTCGTCATAGCACTCTTCATCTTCGACTTCGACGACGGCTTCCGGCTCAATTTCTTCCTGCTGGACGAACCTCTCATTCACCTCGGCGGAAACTTCGGCTTCGACCGGCTCCAGGGTAACGATACATTCTTGCGTTACTTTGGCGGCCAGTCGCCCAGTAACGGTCACGACGGACCCATCTTTCGATTTCCTTATGTCGAGCTTGGCTGACACGCTGCTGATCGCGAGTAGCTCTAAGCGCGGTACGAGGGCCATACATTCCTCGGCGCTGGCCTCTAATTCCTTGTGCAGCCCTTCACGGCCAATTTCCTCAAGCGTGACAACGCGAGAGAATTCAATTTTATCGATCATAAATTATTGCCTTTATTTCCGAGCGGGCTTCCGAAATTAAGGTGCCCGTCCTGCCAAATGGAAGACGACTGG
>JABJCS010000515.1 GCA_018665505.1 Alphaproteobacteria bacterium | reverse complement strand
CGTTCACGCTGGACCCAACAATGTAATTACGCACAGGCGGTTGAGGGAGAAATCGATTCCGCGCATGTGAGTTTTCTTCACAGCCTCGTGGATACGAACGACGCAAACAATGCGGCGCTAGCCGGGAGTTATTTCTCAAACGACACGGCGCCGAAATGGAAGGTGATCGAGCGGGATCACGGAATGATTCTTGGTGCGCGGCGAGTCGTCGAGAATGCCCGATATTATTGGCGCATGAATCAGTGGTACCATCCATTCTACACCATGATTGCACCCGTGCCGGGCGGACCCCGTGCCTTTCGCATGTGGGTGCCGATAGATGACGAAAATATCAGTATCATCTGCGTTTCATTCCGTATGGAACAGCCCGTATCGGCTGAGGAAGTAAAGGCGTGGCAGACTGGCCAAAACAGCCACGCTGATCGGGTGCCTGGGACTCTGATTCCGCGTCGCAATCGCGACAATGACTACCTCGTTGATCGCGAAGACCAGAGGCTGCGGACCTATAGCGGAATCGAGGGTGTTCGTGCCCAGGATATGGCAATGACGGAAGGAGCCGAGCGAATCGTCGACCGCACGCAAGAACATCTCGGCACGTCGGACACCGCCATTATAAAGATGCGCCGCCTCCTGATCGACGGCGCCAAGGCACTGCAGTGCGGGGTCGAACCTGTCGCAGCGCAAGGGAGTGATATTTACCGAGTACAGTCACATTCCGACGTGATCGACGGCACGGAAGATTTCGACACCTATCCCGATATCATGGAAGCGATGGCGGTTAAACCGATGGAGCGCTCGGCCGCCGAATAGGCATTTCCACACCCATAACCGTGCCGGAACGCTGACGAAATCATCACACTTGTGGCAGCTCCGCGACCGCCTCGCGCATCTTCTCTATGTGTTGTTCTTTCTCGAGTCCGCCGCCCAGCGTGCGCAGGCAAATGTGAGTGAGACCCAAATCGCGCCAACCGGCGATTCGGCTTTTCCACTCCGCTTCGCGCGGACCGACCACGGCCACACCCGCCTCGACGCCCAAGCTCTTCGGATCGTGGCCCGCCGCTTCCGCCTCCCGATAAATATCGTCGCGCAGCTCCGGAAAATCCTCCGGCGAGCAGAGATTGAACCAACCATCCGCCTGACGGCCGATACGTCGTCGAACGCGATCGACCGGAACGCCCGCAGCACCGATCCACATAGGGATTGGCCGCTGGGTCGGCAGGGGAGTAATCCCCGCTCCTTCGAGCTTGTGAAACGTGCCATCGAAGTCGACCACTTCTTCCGTCCAGAGCCGCCGCAATAGCTCCATTTGTTCCTCGCAGCGGGCGCCGCGAGTATGAAAATCCGCTCCCAACGCCGCGTATTCCTCCGGATGTTTACCAACGCCAATCCCGAGACGCAGACGACCGCCGGACAGGTTATCGAGGGTCGCCGCTTGTTTGGCGACCAACACAGTCGGGCGCGCCGGCAGAATAACGACGGAAGGCACCAGTTCAATCTTCGACGTCACAGCCGCGATATAGGTCATCATCGTCATGGATTCGTGCAACGGCCCACTGCCCGCGCGGTAGACCTGCTCCGGCACCCGCAAATGAGTTAGACCAAGGTTCTCGGCCTCTTGGGCAAAAGCGACGATAAGGTCGAGGTCTTCCCCCAATTCCCGAACCGGGAGTGAAATTCCAATACGCATACACAGTTCCTTTTTACTTAACTTTTTGCTTCCCCCTCGCGGGAGAGGGTTAGGGTGACGGGGAATTTTAAACGACGACGGCGCCGTCATCGCGTCGCACGCGCGGCTTGGTGTTGGCGCCTGCAAGCATCTCCGCCGCTGTCCAGCCGACCTGCCCGTGCCGCCCATTTCCGTAGCGGATTAGTGCGTCGTCGACGAATGGTCGAATGGCGTTCGGCATATCGAGCCAGATACGCATCAACACCCGCTTGCGTTCTTCCTCATCGACGACCGCATGGGCCGCCCTTCCGTGCAGAGCCGTGTAGTTATTGCAGAACTGGATATCGCCTTTACCAAACGGAAACTCGAGACACACTTCGAATGCGATCTCGTCGAGCAGATCGAATATCTCGTTCTCCTCATCGGTAATGGGCTGGCCTCTTCGCTCTGCGGCATTGTTGATCCAATTGCGATTATACTGACACGATACAGCCCCGTCCTTACGGCTGAACACCGGCACCTTATAGCCGGACGTCGGCGTCTCGTGTGGCGCGTGTTCATCCATACGGTCCCACTCAAACCCTTCACAGAGTCGGGACAAAGCGTCCGGACAGCGTCGCAATATCTCATTATAGATAGCAACGGAGCTGGCAACCCGGCTCGGCGGATCATCAGGCGCCTGCTGCACGCAAAGCAACGAGACGATATCCGTGAGATCGATATGGAGTTTCGATTCCTTGGGGAATCCAACACCGCGCCGACCCTGACTCGGCCGCAATTTCCCGTCGGTCACATAGTGAATGAATGTGGCATCCCCATTCTGGGTCAGACCGGTGCCGATATGACTGCACAGGCCCCAATACATTCGCTCCACGTCCTCGTATGAAAACCCGTCGACGGGAAACCCTCGGATCAAGGCAAAGCCGCGTCCGTCGCGAAGGTCATTCGAAAGTTCCGCCAATCGACCCGCCAATCCCGGCAATGCGAAATCCGCTTTGTCGATATGCTCGAGGCGTTTGTCCTTCACTTGAGCCAAGGCCGAGGTCAGCTCATTGCAATCGCGCGGTGCCAACACGTACTCCCAGCGTCGGTCGGTCTGCAAACCGTCACCGGTCCAGACGTTGGGGCCATCGATTGGGTCCGTATGGATGTCGCTCATGGTTCCACTCCGCAATAGGTCCGCACAGAATGACATAGGCCGGTATCCGTCGGAAAGCCCGTGGTGACATTCCGTACCACTCGACTATTTGAGTTAAAAACGGAGGATGACATGAGCGACGACAGATTACTTTTCGAGGCGTCCGACGGCATCGCGATCCTGACACTGAATCGCCCCGAGGTGATGAACGCGTTCGAGGACGGAATGCGGGAAGCGCTATTCGACCAACTGGAAGCGTGCGCCGCCGACCCAAGTATACGCGCCGTCGTGATTACCGGTGCCGGTAAAGCGTTCTGCGCCGGCGGCGATATCGCCAGCATGGCAAAGCTGCAAGAAGACAACGACGTCTCCATTGTCGAGACGCGAATGAACATCGCGGGCCAGGTCATCCAACAAATTCGACGTATGCCGCAGCCCGTACTCGCGGCAATCAATGGTGCGGCGGCCGGCGGCGGTATGAACTTGGCGCTCGCGTGCGATCTGCGGATCGCCAGCGACCGCGCGGTCTTCGCGGAAAGTTTCGTGAAGATCGGCCTGGTCCCCGATTGGGGCGGGTTCGAGTTTCTCACCAAACTGGTCGGCACTTCGAAGGCGATGGAGCTGATGATGCTGGGCGACCGTATCGACGCGATGGAGGCGCACCGTCTTGGCCTCGTCAATCGCGTTGTCCCCGATGCGGAGTTCCGTGACGAAGCCGCTAAACTGGCGCGACGTCTGGCCGATGGTCCGCCGGAAACCCTGGCGGCCATCAAGGAAGGCGTCTATCGCGGTGTGGACTCTTCACTGCCCGAGACATTGTCGTATGAGTACAAGACTCAGCGTCGATTGTTCCTGCGCGACGACGCGCGAGAAGGCATGAAAGCATTCCTGGAAAAACGCCCAGCAGTCTATGGGAATAGGGACTAACGCCCCTCCTGTCATTCCAGCGCGCTGAGTCGGGAATGACGACAGGGCCCTAGTCGGCGATCTCTAACTCCATCAATGGCACATGTTGTTGGGCACCATAGATATCGGTGTCCCCCGGTGAACCGGACGGAATTTTGCGCGGCAAAGTGATCTTGATCGCGTAGGCCACGTCCATTGGAATAATGGCGACTTCGTTATCCGTGACTCCGTAAAGTGGACTCAGCGCGCGCGGGGATAATACGCCGCTATCGCGGACTTTCTCGTATGTCGCCTGATCTTCGAACATGATGTCGAGGGTGAACATCAGCGCTCCCGCGTTCTTCGAGCGAATGACTTTGGCTATGTCCCGTAATTTCGCCATCAGAGTGCCTCCATCTCCATGCGCACCGCTTCCAGCGGATGATCGCATTCCATTACGTGCCAAACATTGAACTCATAGACTTGGCCGACCGGCATGTCGGACGGCGAAAAGGGGATCGCCATGTTGCCGGATATGCACATTCGGCCTTCGAAATCGCCATGCAGCAGGAGGTAGCGGATTTTAGCGCAGACGGCCTTAGAGATTTCCTCCGTTTCGCCAATCACGTCGACCAACAGGCCAAGTTCATGCGCCGCCGTCTCCTTCACGGGCTCGATGACACCCATGGTCGCATTCTTGCCGTAGATATGGATGTTGATCTGAAAGGTCGAGGGATCGATGCCAAGCTGGCCTGCCTCGAAGGTCGCCCGCTCTTTGCAGTGCTCGATATAGCTCTCGATCTGGCCGATCAGGATCGGGTCGCGTGTGCCCGCCATCGAGACGGTACGGTATCCGAGCGAGCGCACCCCCTCGAGCTTAACAGTGTAGACGTTCGCCGGCTCGAAGCGGCTACCGGTCACCTTGACGGTACGGTCGTCGATCTGAGCGAAAGCGGCGTGCGTCGTATCGACGAGGCCGGTCGGCTCTTTCAGATGATAGGGACTCGGGTTCTCGTAGAGCGTATGGGCGGCAACTCGGGTTCGTGTCACGCGTTTGTCGGGATGGCCCGGTTCGACAGTGAAGTGATCGTCGTAGAGCGTGCCGATGACGCCGTCACCGCCGAGGCGGGGCTCCGCGACTTGAGCGCCGCATTCGATGATCTTGCCAAGATGCCAAGCGAGTCCCGGGTCGGCGCCTCGCATCAGCGGGATCGCGGCGTAAATCGCGGCGTCGCTCGCGCGCCCGGCGATCACTATATCGGCGCCGTCCTCAAGTGCTTTCTGGAACGGCTCAGGGCCCATCATTGCGACGACGCGGTGCGAGTTCTCGATTTCTTCCTCGGTGAGCTCGGCGATCGGACCAAGCGGCGCGATCTTGCCGGCCTTAACCTTTGCCTTCAGCGAGTCTTTCGACTGCTCGCTCCGAATTACCGCGACTTTCGGATGGAGGCCATTTTCGGTCGCAATCTCGCGCACGATCTCCATCAGCCAGTCGACATGCGGATCGCCGCCGCCCCCTCCCGCTGAGCCGATGAATACCGGAACACCCTTCTTCGCTCCGCCCACCATCATCAAGGACAAATCCCGCTTTGCCGCGGGCCGCGACACGAACGCCTGACCCGCACCAAGATAGTACGGACCCGGATCCATTGAGCCCGCATCAGCCGCGATCAAGTCCAGTTCCATTTCGAGCGCGCGCTCGATCGATTCATCGGCATAGCCGTATCCGAGCATCCCCGTCGCCGCAAACATCCGTATCGGTTTCATAAGCGTTCTCCCACGCATCGTTGGGTTCGGTGT